>CBCTHD010000137.1:0-6385 GCA_965146615.1 uncultured Clostridia bacterium | reverse complement strand
GATGCTGCGGGCGAAAAGATATTGATAACGGTTTTTGTGAAAGGTGCAGGTCAAGAAAATTTTGCCGAAAATCTTGGCTGGCAAAATATGTTGACGGCAGATGAAGCCGGTGCGTATACGGAAACCTTCAACATGAACGGTGCAGGTATTTATACAGTAACAGTTGCAACGGCGGAGGAATCAGCAAGCGTTGATTTTGTGTATACCGATAAGGACAGTGCGACGTCGGCGATAGAGGCGGTCAATGCGGCGACAGATATTGCAGGCACGTTATCCCAATATAAAGCGGAACTTGGTTTATGCTTTGCGGGGATTGAGACAGAGCCGAACTACAGCGCTATTGCAGATTCCATTAAAAATGTGCTGCCGCTCAGCACGGCGGATATCAATGCGACGATAAAACAGCTCCAGCAGCTTTCCTTGTTTGGTTATATCGAACAGAATCAAATAGACAATATATTTGATTATGAGGATATTCTTGAGATATATCAAATAGCGAATAATACTATTTTTCAGGAGACATTTTTTACAGAGGAGCATGAACTTGCTGCGACAGGCAGAATCAGCGGGAAAAGTATAAGCGGCTATGATGATTTTTCTGCGAAAATCAAGGAAGCAATGATTTTGGCAGTGGTACAAAATCCGAATGGCTTCGGTAATGTGAAAAAGGTCTTGGAAGCACATCAGGCTTTTATCGGGATTGATACAGCGAATACATCTGACAACGTATACAAAAATTTAGCGAATAAGAATTTCAACAGCATTGCGGACTTGAAAAAAGCGTTCACAGAACAAAAAACGGGACAGTCAGGACAAACGACGCCGGGCGGCAAGCCCAACTCGGGTGGTACCGGCAGTACGGGTGGAGGAAAGACAATGCATATTGATATTGACCCGGTCGCGCAGGAGAATCGACCGACGAGCGGCGGCATTGATGAAATCTTTACCGATTTAGCGGGCTATGACTGGGCAAAGGAAGCGATTACAGGTCTATACAGTAAAGAAATTGTCAAAGGCAAAGCAACGGGTGTGTTTGCGCCGCAGGATAATGTGACGCGGGCGGAATTTGTCAAAATGCTGACGGCAGCGCTTAATATTCAGGAAGGTGAGGGCGAGATAAAATTCAGCGACGTTGCGCAGGATGATTGGTCGTATCCCTATATCAAAAAAGCGTATCAAGCAGGTATTGTTAAGGGGATTAGTGACCAAGAGTTCAGCGGCGATGCATACATATCAAGACAAGATATGGCGGTTATGGTTTGCCGCGGGCTGGAAGCGGCGGGACGCACCGTCACCGGCACGGCGGATCAGCAGTTCGTAGATGATGCGGCAATTGCGGCGTATGCAAGCGAGTCTGTATACGCGCTCAAGGCGATGGGGGTTTTAAACGGTGATGAGCAGGGACGGTTCCTTCCAACGAATCATGCGAACAGAGCGGAGGCGGCAAAAGTAATTTATTTAATAGCGCAATAAGGAAAATTTATTTTGGGAGGAGGTACACGAAATGATAAAAAGAATGGTAGCTTTACTAACACTCGTTTCTATGCTGCTGGCAGCGTGTGTTGTCCATGCGGAGACAGCAGATTATTCCGGCTTGGAAGAAAAACAGGCATTACTAACGGCATTGGATATTATGGTGCCTGATTCATATGGACAAATTGATAACAATGAGACAGTGAACAGAATTGATTTTGCGGCACTGGTGGGCAAAATAATGGGCATCAATCCGACGCTGGTGGAAAGCAATTCCTACTATATTGACGTTGATAGTGGTCATTGGGCGTCTTATACGCTGAATACTTTGGTGGACCGAGGGATTCTTCATGTCGGAGACGATAAACTCTTTCATCCGTATAATACCATTAGCTTCAATGAAGCGGTTAAGATGCTGATATGTGTTTTGGGATATGGGGATTATGCATACTACAAAGGCGGCTATCCTATCGGCTATATCACTGCCGCAGCAGAACTTGACCTTTTAAAAGGTGTGAACGAAAGCGGTGAAACACCTGTCACCAACGCAATGATGACGATTTTGCTCTATAACGCCATGCATACAAAGGTCATGGACATTGTTGAAGTGGGAGAACAAAACACGCTTTCAAATGAAAATACAGAAATCATGATGAAACGGTATTTGAACGTTGACTATGTAGAGGGCGTTTTGAATGGTACGGAAGGGTTTGCTTTAACAGAGACGAAGGTTGAAACCGGAAAATCGCTGGTAGGGGACGTCTTTCTGGAAAACGGCGACATCAAAACGATTGACCAGCTCGGACATAACGTTAGAGCGTATTACTACACAGAGGGCATTGATGATGACGATAAAGCGCTGCGTTTCATGACGGACACCCGCGTGACGGAAGAATTTGTTGTGGTGGACGAAGACATAGTAGGCTATGCAAACGGTACATTAAGCTATCGGGATGCAAATGACAGGATAACGACAGCGACGCTTGCTTCCAACATGATTGTTATGAAAAACGGCGAGGTAGTTTCGACAAATATTGCAGAAGCCTTCAACGTAAACAATGGCCAGATAAAATTGATTAGCAATAGTAAATCAAGTGACATTGACGTCGCAATTATTGAAGACTATCGGACGGTGGTCGTCAATACGGTGAACACAGAAACAATGATAATCACAGATGATATAGAGAAAAACTACATAGATCTGTCAACAAAAGCGTGTGAACAAATTTCTGTTTATACGCCGGAAGGGGACAAAAAGAGTCTATCCGTCATACAGGCGAACAGCGTTATTGATGTAGCCTTTTCCGCAAAGCATACGATAATCTACACCAATTCTCAAAGTGTGAACGGCACTGTGAATGAGATTGACACCAGTGCGCAGGAGCTAGACATTGACGGAACCATATATCCATACAGCGACAGTTTATTTGACGTATATTCCTGCAAGCTGGGCGCGGTGGGATTGTTTAAGACAAACAAACGCGGCAGAGTAGTTTGTATGCTGGACCCGGCGTTCAGCGACCGGGCGGGATATGTGATGGAGACCGGAAGTAAAAGCAATATGGACACGGTTGTGCAAATAAAGATTTTAACAGCAGAGGGAAGTTTTCAAATATTCGATATTTCGTCCAAGGCAAAAATCGACGGGAGAAAAGCAGCGGATATCAAAAATCTTGCAGATACGGTGAATCAATTTGTCGGTAAACCCATTCTGTATAGAGCAAATGCGGACGGTACAATCACTTACATTGATTCTCCGACAAAAGATGATGTATTGGAAGATGAGAACACATTGCAGTTTACTGATTCAACAGATAAAGAGACACTGGTGCAACGCTGGAACACAGAGCAGGGCAAATTTGGCAAACGGGGCTTGGTGGCATCAGACGCAGTTGTATTTCGCGTTCCTGAGGACATTACCGATACGGACGAAAGAAGCTATTCCGTGACCAATAGATCGTTGTTCCAGGCAAACACAGGATATACGACGGACTTATATAAAGTCGGCGATACAGCCTATAATAACATTGTTGTCCTGCGCATGTCCAGTTATGACTTGGTGAGCCTGACGCCGTATGTGTGGGTGAAGTCTGTTTCCAAAGCAGTTGACGCAAACGGAGAGCCGGTTATAAGAATAACGGCATATAAACAGGATTCTCTTGTGACCTATGACATTGAGGAGGGCTATAACATTATTCCCGATGTAGGCGATATTGTCCGAATAGGAACAAATGAAAAGAGAGCCTCTCGTATGGTCGAGATTCACTACGATTACAGCGAGAAGGGCTCCGGTGCGGTGGACCCGGAGGCGCCGTTCGGCGGTTATGACACCATGAACTACTGGAACAGATTTGTAGACTTATACCACGAAAACAGATTCCTCGCCGGCTCTGCAGTAGAAATTGAGGGAGAGGTCTTAAAATGGGGGATAGACGGACATGGAACAGAAACGATAGATGAAACCGGAATTGTCAGCAGTACGACTCCGATTATTGTGTATGACGCAGAGACAAAAGAGTTTTATAAAGGCAGCTTAGGGGATGTAAAACCAAGCAAAATTTATGGCAACGATTGTTCCGACATTTTGGCAACAACCAGATACGGAAAAATATTGACGTTGTATGTCATCAATAATAGAACAGATTATTAAGCGATAGTAAGGTTCGAAAAGGAAGGAGCGAATCAGTGGTGAAAAAGATAGCATTGCTTGCGGCGGCTGTTGCAGTCTGCTTGTGTATGACTGCAGGGGCATATACAGGCGCTTCCGAATGGGCACAGGAGGAACTGGACAAAGCGGTTTCCTATTCCCTGATGCCGGAGGTTTTGAGCGAAAGTGATGTTTCAAAGCCCATCAACCGTTTGGAGTTTGCCGCAGTAGGCGTAGAACTATACGAGGCATTTGGCGGAACGCCGATTGAAAATACGGAAAATCCGTTTACAGACACAGATAATGCGGCGGTCATTCAGGCATATCATGCCGGAATTACAACCGGAACAAGCGAAACGACATTTAGTCCCGAGGAATTGCTTTCAAGAGAGCAGGCGGCGACAATGCTGACAAGAATTTACGCCATGATGGATAAGACGGCGGATTTAACAGCTGTGGAAACAGAGAAATTTGCAGATGACGCCGACATTTCCGACTGGGCGAGAGAAAGCGTATATTTTATGTATGCAAAAGGCATTATTAACGGAATCGGCGATAATAAATTTGCCCCGAACAACGCGACGCCGGAGCAGGAGCAGACGTTGTATGCAAACTCCACGCGGGAACAGGCGCTTGCGCTGGCGGTGCGCATGTATGAAAAGCTGAAACCTGAAATCGACAAACAGATCGGCGGTGAAAAAACGGAAGACGGAGAAACGACGGGAGACGAGCAAAAAGATTTACTTGCTTATGCGCCGCATATTGATTTCGGAACAGAGGTTGACAGATACTCAGACAAATACAGTGCGACGCTGACGCTCAAAGACGTTACGCGTGAGGAATGCTTGGAGTATGTGAAACTGATGGATATGAGCTTCCCCAATCAGCTTTATCTGCTGGACGAGGCAACACAATATAGCAAAAAAAGCACGGACGGCACGCGTATTATGACTGTATCGTGGGCAGATGGCAACATGTCGATTGTGGTGGAGTTGGATTTGACAGCTTAAAGTTGGTCGGCTGAATAAAAAAGTAAGCGGAGAAAGGTGACGATACTATGAAAAAGAAAATACTTGCGGTTTTGCTTTTCGCGGTTTTGACAATGAATTTATCCGCCGTTTTTGCGAAATATGAGGTGGCGGACGCGCCCCTGCCGGACGTCGGCGTTATCTTTTACGATGATATGGAGGGGTATACGACTGTGGAGTCTGTCCGAAGGGCTAACGGCGGCGGGTGGAATGCTAATCTGAATGCTGTCGGAACAGTGAATGGCGATACCATGCTTTTTGCTGAAGCAAATGCAGGCGACTCGATATTAAGTCGTACCGCGACGTATAGCCTTAGCGCTGGAGATCCCTGGGGCTATGGCAATGTGGACATCAATACGGGAAAGCTGAAAATTGAGTATACGGCGTATGTTCCGGAAGAAGGCGGAACGCTTCTGGACGGGGAACTACATAGGTTCTATGTGAATATATACTCGCAGGCCGGGTGGAATGACGCCAATTTGAAAGAACAGGCGAACTTGTCTACAGTTATGTGCAGAGTTGGAGAAAAGCCGGTCGTGGCGTTCGCTGAAACAGGTGTTGAGGTGCGGCACAATGATGTTGAAGTGCCGATTGAATTTAATACAGAATATACAGTGACAACGATAATTGACTATGACGCAGCAACAGTCGGACATTATCTGAATGGAGAATTAAAGGCAACCTACAAGGCAAATTCAGCGGTACCTGTGAAACAGGCGTATAAATTCAACTATCTGTATCCCGTGACGGATACCAAGGTGAATGCGGGCAGCAATCCGAAAATCTATTTCGACGATGTGAAAATCGAAAGAATGGGCGGAGCCGCTGTTATGACCGCGCAGATAGGTGAAGTGGGCGAAAATTATGTTGACATAAAATGCAGCGATACCATTAGCGGAGAAGCAGCAGATTTTGATACAAGCGACTTTGCTGTGAACGTTGTAGGCGCATTGGAAAGCGTCCATCCGACAAGCATTGAAAAAATCAGCGGCGGCAGCACGCTCAGACTGACGTTTGCGAACACGTTTGAAGCCGGCGAGCTTTATGAATGCTGTATCAATGCTGTGATCACTTCGGCGTTTAACAAAAATACTTCTCTTCCGGCGGGGACATCACTCATATTTCAAATTCCGATGGAACAACAGGTGATTACCCTGCTGGAGCAGAACTTTGATGATTATACTTTTCCAACGAACGAGGCGACAAGCACGGAAGGAGACATGAATTTCTTCGTCAC
>CBCTHD010000136.1:0-6401 GCA_965146615.1 uncultured Clostridia bacterium | reverse complement strand
GAACCCACACAATCAGCTTGGAAGGCTGAGATTCTACCATTGAACTACACCCGCATAAGAATACTGCCGAAACATTCTTTCGACTTGAATAATTATACCATCTCCTTTTTTGTTTGTCAACACTTTTTCTTATTTTTTTCAATATTTTATGGAGAAACCAGAAAAATATGCTAACAACTATTTAAAATTGTGACTTAACAATAGTATCAACAACATCTGTTTGACTTCTTTTCAAATTTTATTGAAGGAGGGAAACTCCTAAAACACGAAATTTCCCTCCTACTTCTTCCATATCAAGCTGCAGGTTGCTCCTGCTCCGCTATTCCTTCATCTGGCTGCTGCGTTTCGGGTTGCTGCACGGGCTCCTGCGATTGAACTGCCGGTTGCTGCACCGGTGCTTGTGTCGGCTCCGCTGTCGGTTCTTGTACTGGCTCTGGTGAGGCGGGTGTGCTTCCATGTATTTCTATCCGTTCAAGCATTTTATAACGGCTTCTGGACACATATTCCCGTTCAACCAAGGTTCCGTTCTCATAGATATTTTTATAGGTATCAATCACATAGCCTGTCATGCCTTTTTGGTCAACCTGCACTTTTCCTTCCGGCAAACTCGGGTCCTCCTTGATAGTGGTTTGAACCGGAATCGTTTCAATTGTCACATTTTCAATTTTAATCGTTCTACCAGGATGTGGGTTGGTCCCAAGCAATTTAATATAAACCCCGCTGTTGTCCATACTTGCCACAATCTTCATCGGAGCATTTGTATTATTGCGAAACCGCAAATCAATATCTCCGCTGGAAACTGTTGCATCCTGTCCATAAGGCACATAACCGACAATTAAAGAATGATTATATCTTGTTACAATTTCCATATCGGCCAGCAGCAGCGCTGAATATAAAGCAGAAGAAACCTGGCAAACGCCGCCGCCAATCCCCTTTTCAATTTTTCCACCGGAATATACATTTGCCGATTTATATCCCGTCGCTGCCGTTACCGGTCCCAACGTATCATTGTAAGAAAACAATTCTCCTGGATTAAGCACCACACCATTGATGCTCTGCGCCGCCTTACGCACGTTATTCAAGCGGTTGGAATCGCTGTCACTAATTTTCGAGGTGAATGTGGATAGTGTGTCTCCAAACAGAGCACTGTCATCCACTTTTTGTATTTGTGGTTCTATCACCACTAAATCTAAATAGTATGGCTCCTGATTGTCCTGATTTGCTTCCAACAGTTGTGAAAGAGCTGTTTTATCCAAATCATATCCATTGGACGCTTTCTCAATCCGAGTTACACCATCCGTTGTTTCAATTCTAGCATTTTGTGGTTCTCTATGGATTTCATTATAGATTTTATCGACATCATATGGGTCTGGGAATACCTCTAAAATCGAGGTTTCCACTACAGCGTTATCCGCTTTTGTTTTCAGTTGTATACTAATATCGCTCAACAATTTCTGTTTATCAATCGCATATCCTTTTGTACCATTGACAAACTTTAATTTGTTATTTTCAATCCCGTACTCGTTTTGCACCACCGGAGAATCAATTTTTTTCTGCAACTCATCGACAAATTGCGTAATCATCACTTCATCGGTCTGATAATCCAGTTCAATGTCAGCCTTTCCTATCGCTGTCTCAATTGCTTTTACAGCATTGGTAAACCAATTTCCTTCCCGCCCAAGCTGAAAAGCCTTTTCCACAGCCGCTTCATAGTCGAACCCTTCAATTAATTCATTGACAGTCACCGTATCCGTCTGGTTATCACTGTTCACTTCTAGTAGTTTATCTCCAATGTCAAATACAACACTTTCTTTCAACAACGCCATTGCCTCATCTTTTGTTTTTCCGCCGACGTCGATTTGTTCAATTCGCACGCCATGCAAAATCGTGTCATCACTGCGGCGTGCTAAAATAACGATTGAAGATGTTATCATAAACAAAATAACAACAGCAACAAAAACCACCGCAATTTTAATCGCCAAAACCTGTTTTTCAGAAGCTCTATGCTTCTGGTTTACACTTGTTTCTGCCATACATATCCCCCATTATTTCAATTTCCATAGGACTGCTCTAAAAATCTATGGATTCTTGCCATCATAACTGCCATTTCAGCACGTGTCACTGTATCTAAAGGACACAACTGCTCATCTGACTTCCCTGTCATGATGCCCTTATCAATCATATATGCCACCGCATCGCGTGCATACGCCCCTATCTTTTCTTCATCACTATAAGTACTTAATATGGTATCTGTGTCGTTATTTCCATAGTATCCCATTTTATTCATCAAGCGCCACAGCAGTACCGCCATATCTTGTCGCAGTATATTGTTATCCGGGCAGTAATGATTCCGGTCAATTCCTGACACAACCTGATACAATTTTAAAATACCAACCGACTGATAAAAATACATATCCGGCGTCACATCATCAAAATTCTCCGAGATACCCTCAGCACCGAGTCCAAACACGCGAACTGCTAAGACAGCAAAATCGCCCCGCTTTACTGCAGCTGCCGGCGAAAACGTTTCATCTGAAGTCCCGAGAAGCAGCTCTCTTTCACTTAAATATGTAACATCATCTTCGCACCACTCATATCCGCCCAGGTCAGAAAACGCAGCGGTAGGCAGAGCTTGTAATAAAATTGCTGTCACCAAAACCGCCAAAATCCCCTTTTTTCTCATACTAAATATACCTTTCCATATTTTATAATAAACACTTTGCGTTTATTATACCATACTTCACATACCGATTCAACAACAATTTTAACGATTTTCTTCCATTATCAACTGCTGTATTAGGCGAATTGCCGCTTTTTCATCTTGAAACAAGGTTTCCCGCAGCTTTTCTAATCTTAAGAACCACTTTTTTTCTTGGAATTGTGTGTTCTCCTGAATGGAAAAAATATGGGCGTATCCGCTGCTGCACAGCTGTTCTCCCGGCGCGCATAATGTTTCTGTCAGCTTTTCACCTCTCCGCCTTCCCGTACTAATAATCGAAATGTCTTGCCGCCCCACTAAATTCAGCAAACGCCTTGCCAGCGCTGCAATACTCACCGGCTTTCCCATGTCTAACATATACATATGCGCTTTTTTCTCCAGAAATGCCGCTGATATGACTAATTGTGCCGCTTCACTCGCTGTCATAAAAAAGCGTGTCATGCCGCGGTCTGTCAGCATAACAGGTCCGCCGCAGGCAATTTGCTCTGCAAACGCTTGTAAAACGCTGCCGCTGCTGCCAATGACATTGCCAAACCGCACGGAACAAAACGATGTGTTTCCTCTCTTATCGAATAACCGCATCATGATTTCACAGATGCGTTTTGCTTTTCCCATCACGCTTACCGGCGCCGCCGCTTTGTCCGTTGATATTAGCACAAATGACTCCGCCCCGCATTGCATTGCTGCTTCCGCACAGCAGTATGTACCAAACACGTTATTTTCCACACATTGCGATAAATTTGTCTCCATAAGCGGGACATGCTTATGCGCCGCCGCGTGGAAAATAATCTGCGGACAGTGGGCTGCAAAGACACTGCGCACGAACTTTTCATTGGTAACAGAGCCAATTGCCAAAACCGCATTTTCTACCGCTGGAGTAATTTCCTTCATCACACGCAGGCTATCATTTTCTGCAATATCCACCAAAATGAGCTTGCTCGGTTGATATTCTGCCAAAACCCGGCATATTTGTGAACCGATTGTCCCACCGGCGCCCGTCACCAATATCCTTTTTCCTTGTACCAGTGGTCTAATATCAAATGGCAACTTCACCAATTTTCTCCCCAACAATTCCTCCATGTGGTCATGCGCGGTCTGTAATATGCTCGCTTTGCGGCTTTCAGCTTCATAGTAAGAGGGTTCTACAATCAATTCGCACTGTTTTTCCCGGCACCACTGCATGAGTTGCTGTTTTTTCTCCTTTTCCAGTCCCGGCATTGCCAAATAAATTTGGTTAATCTGCTCGTCCTCTATATAATTTGGAAGGTCTTCCCAGCTGTTTATCGTCGTGGAACCTTCCATTGTCATTCTATCGCATTGGGTTGTTATCACAGTAACCCGAACGCTATCTATCATGTTAAATCGTGCCGCCAGCTGCCGTTTGGACAACTCCGTACCAATGATCATCACATGCTTCATCTCATCCCCTCTTTCCGCATAAACCTCATTCGTTCCAGCAACAAATTTTTCCGGTTTTGTTCCGGATGCTCTATCACCCATTCCAACAACGCCTGAAGCAGCCTTCCGATTTCTTTTCCATCCAAGCCTTCCCGTTTCAAATCGTCCCCTGACAAGTCCAAATCTCGCAGAAAAACCGCTTCTCTCTGCCGTTTTATCTTTTGATACATTTGTATTGTTTCGTTCACCCATGCTTCCGATTGCCGTTCGCTAGTGTCCACCGCAGCGCTAAACCATAGGGTCGCTTCCAGAAGCGGTTCTCCAACGCCGCGCACCAACCGTTTCAGTGCTGGCTCTGACAAGGGAAAGGATACCTTTTGATTTTTCAAAATAGTCTCGACATTATAGATGGTGCGGTTGTCCAGTTTAAGTCGTATCAGCGTTTTTTTCGCCAATGCAGAACTCGGTTCTGTATCTTGCCCCTCTCTGTAAAACAATGCTGCCAACCGGAGATTTTTCTCCGCCGGTAAGCGTTCCAGCAGCCTCACCACAGTTTCCCACTCCGTCCCATTCCAATCGAAAAGCTCCGGTAAGCAATATGCAGCAAGTCCCGTCTGCTGCAAAAGCAACAAATGCCGCGGCATTGGCGCACACAGTGCGGCAATTAGTTCCGCCGCAATCCGTTCCCGGCTGATATAACGTAATAACGGCGCTTTCTCCGTTATTGCAGATAATGTCTGCGATTCTATAGCAAAATCCAATTTGCAAGCGAATCGAACCGCCCGAAGCATTCTAAGCGCATCTTCCTCAAACCGTTCCTGTGCATCACCGACAGCACGAATAATACCGTTTTTCAAATCTTCTTGCCCGCCAAACAAATCCACAATACCCGTTTCTGTCCGGTATGCCATAGCATTAATGGTAAAGTCTCGCCGTTTCAAGTCCTCCATCAAATCCGGCACAAATTCCACCGATTCCGGTTTTCTATGGTCTTGATATGAGGCTTCCCGACGGTATGTCGTTACTTCCACCGACATGTTTCCTACGAGCACTGTTACCGTACCGTGCTGAACGCCGGTCGGAATGGTTTTGGGAAACAGCGTCATCATCTGCTCCGGGCGTGCACTTGTCGCTATATCCCAGTCATGCGGCGTTGCCCCGCGCAGCAAATCTCGAACCGGACCGCCCACAAGGACTGCTTCAAATCCAGCTTGCTCTATGGTATGTATCACTTGATTTACTTCCTTTGGTAATTCATACATACGCTTTACTCCTATTTCCCCCACTGTGTCACAATAAAATCTCCCACCGTTTTAGCTGCAAACGGTTTGGCAATTCTATGAATCGCATTTTTTATTTCTTCGCGCCGACAATCGTCTTCAAACAATTGATTCAATGCTTCACCGACCGGATAAGTTTTTGTCGTTATCATAGCCACGCCGTTATTCATTAAAAATTCCACATTCCGATCTTCCTGTCCCGGAATGGGATCCACCAAAATCATCGGCAGCTCTTTTGCCAAACTTTCTGAAACACTCAAGCCCCCCGGCTTCGTCACAATGCACTCCGCCGCGTCCATCATCAAATCTACATTTTGGACAAACCCAAAATTATGAACGGTATGCTGAAAGACCATTTCATCAATGGTCTCTTTTGCTTCTTTGTTATTCCCACAGACGACCGCAACATCAAAAGGCTTTTCTACACTATCTACCTCTTCCAAAATATTAATCATATTTCCGTATCCCATGCTGCCCATCATCACCAAAACCAAATCCGTTTGCGGAAAACCAAGTTGCTCTTTCGCCTCCTGTTTTTGGACTTTTTCTGCGAATTTCATTTGAATAGGAATGCCAAATGGTTTGATTTTTTCTGGTGGAATACCACGCATTGCCGCATGTCTTGTCAATCCCTTATCTGCTGTTATGTAATAATCCAGATTGGTATCCTCCCAGTGCGGATGAATGGTATAGTCGGTGATGACCCCCAAACTTGGAACGTCAAGTTTTCCCGTTTCTTTTAGCCGTGTGACCAATTCTCCGGCAAAAAGATGACTGCAAATAATGGCGTCAATTTGGTGCTCTTCAATATATTTAAGTAGTTTGCTGGAAATTGCACGATTCAGCGTCTTCATAGTGCCCACTACTTTCCCTTTTCCTTCTTCTTCTATATCATAAAACTTTCCATAGATTTTTGGTACTTTACTGGATGCGAAAGAATAAACATCCGAAACGGTTTTTCCAATCAATGGATGCACATATTCATAAACATCCAAAACAAATGT
>CBCTHD010000135.1:0-6401 GCA_965146615.1 uncultured Clostridia bacterium | reverse complement strand
AGAGACATAAACAATTTTGTCATATAATAGACACCTAAAACGATGGTAGCAGCCCACCAAAGGAATATGAGACTATCATAGAAGGTTACGAAAATTGAGTTGTAAGTACGGATTAGTTCTACATACAGGCGCTCTCGATACCAGGTGTATTGTTGATTGTATAATTCCATAGACCGATCGCTGCCGTGGAATATATTCGTCCAAGTGGGGTAGAGCTTGGCTATAATAATAGGACCCTCTTCAATTTGAAAATCAATCCGGGCAGTAAACAATTTTATGACGGACAGAAGAGCGTATCCGAGAAGCACTTTTTTATGAATTTCTTTCATGGGCGGCGCCCCTTTCTTTTGCCGTCTCACGAAATCATTTTGCATACAGAACGGCATTTATTCATTAATTTCTACATAATAACACAATTAAATATAAATGTAAATGAAATTTTTCGTTTTAGCTACTCTGACGATGGGAAAGACCTGATAGCTGGTGGGAAGCAGTATCAAGAAATAAAGAAAATTTGTAGAAAATGAAAAGGAGTTTGCAAAATGTTAATGGCAGTTTGTTTTTTGACGATGGAATCTCTTTTTTGCCCATTGAATCTCTAAATAGATAATTGTATAATGAAAACATAACATGACCATTTTTGTGAATTGGTCAAAAAAGGTAGGAGGACGAGCCATGAAAAGAAAAAAACCACTGGTAAACGCATTGCTGTGTTTTATGATGCTGTTGGGGAGTATGCCAGCAACGTTAGCAGGTGCTAAAGATGTCCAGGCGGAACTGGGAACAGAAGATTTTTCTGAACAGACCATACAAGTACAAGCCGGCAACGAGTTGGAGACCAGCATTCAAAATGGGTTGTTGGCGCATTTGGAGTTAGACGGCGATGTGACAGATGAGACAGGAAAGGGGACGCCTACACTCGTAGGAAGCGCTACCTATGAACAGGGAATTAACGGGCAGGCAATCCGCTTTGACGGCGCAAGGGCGTCATCGAACAGCAACCGAATCGAAATATCTGGTCGGGAAGATTTGAAGTTTACGGAGAACGACACCTATTCGGCTGGCATTTGGATAAAAGCAGCCGGGGCTGTGGTTAAGGATTCCAACATCATGGGAACCAAATCCTGGGACAGAGCGAAGAACCCCGGTTGGTGTCTGGCAATGAATGACGGCACGTTCCGTTTTGTACCGGAGAAAGAAAATGGTACAGAGTATAGATATACGAACACTACGCTGTTTACCAATTCGCAGTGGTTTTATGTTGTTGTGACAAGAACTGCGACAAGCAGCAAGATTTATATTAATGGCAGCCAAGTTTCTGCGACGTCCCAAGCCCTGGGCAGCAGTTCGAACGCGAGCAGCGACGGCGCGTTTTGTATTGGCGCAGATTTTGCAGCAGAGTATGGTCCGGGGAATACGGTTGCGTTTGACGATGTGCGAGTTTGGAACCGTGAGCTGAGCGCGGAAGAAATAGCCTATATCTATGCGACGACGCCGGACTTGTCCCAGGTGACGATTTCCGGAAACAATCAAGTGGATGTATCCAACGGAACAGAACAACAGGTTACTCTGTCCGTTACGGGTACACAGGCAGTCGGCGGAACAGTGACGCCACAGGACACGGTAGAATGGCAGTGTGATGTGAACGGCGTGACAATAGAGCCGCAGGGCACCGGCGCGACAGCTGTTGTAAAAGTGGCTGGAGATACAGCGCCGCAAACCGTACAAGTGCAGGCAACCTGCCGCGGCGTTACCGGAACTTTTAATTTGGAAATCATTAAGGATATGACACCGACAGAGGCCGTAATTATAGGGAAACGGGCGGTTTTGAAGACGCCGCTGGATACGCAGGAGACTTATAGCGTGGAATTTCGCAACCAATCCGGTACTGCTTTGGATGGTATCGCGTGTCAGTGGAGCATAGAAACTGATGACAACAATGGAGCCACCATTTCCGGCAGCAGCACTGACAGTGCGGTTACAGTGAACATTCCGGGTGATGCAGAGGCGGAAAGCACCTTTACGCTCAAAATACAGGGGGCAGGATTTACAGAAACCATTACCACACGACTTGTTAATAAAGGCGTGATTCCGGCGAATCTAACCGGTAAAGTAGAGAACAAACTGTCCTTTGATGATACTTATGCTGTGGAGGAAGGCGGCACAATTACGCCGACGGTCAGCGGTGGATTGACTTATTCGGAAGGTGTACAAGGAAAAGCAGGGCTTTTTACCAATGGAAATTATGTGGACCTTGGCAACTATGACCTTGCAGGAAAAACCATTACGATGGCTTTTCAGTCCATGGACTTTACAGCGGTACAGGATCCGGCGATTCTGGCAAACAAAGACTGGAATCAAGCAAACGAGAAAGGATTTTTGTTGGCTTATTGCTACAACCAGCCGGAGCAATTCAGAAGCCGTGTCGGAAATGGCAGTGCAAATGAGACCATTACCTTTGACTATAACCGGGGGCAATGGATGACGCTGGCATTTACGTTTGAACAAGATGCATACAGTATTTATATGGACGGGCAGCTGGTGGAACGCCGGGCACTATCCGATTGGGATGCCAACTGGATGAACAGTGACAAATATAGCCTGAAATTGGGGAACGACGGAACGGGCAGTTACAAATTTAATAGCAGTGCTGCCAGTGAATATCATTTTCTTGTAGACAATTTTACAATTTACAACAGTATTTTGAACCAGAATGAACTGGAAGAAATCGCGGTTGTCAACACGGCGGATGCGGTGCCGGAAGAGGTAATTGTCCATCCGCTCGCGGATGTCTTGGATGTTGATTTCAGCGACGGGACGGTAAGCGACCATTCCCGCTATGAGACGGAGTTTATTCAGGCGGCGGGGGCTGTTGTGGAATATGATGCCACGCTGGACCGGAATGTACTCTCTCTCAGCGGCGAGGCAGCAAATGATGTAATATATTCAGTATCGACTGTTGCACCGGGCAGTATCTCTGAATCATTTACCTTTGATACTGCATTTCTGGTCAACGAGAAAAAGAATCAAACGATCGCAGGAAATACAGAAGTAGCCGGTATGAGTTATGAGATGAATTCGTCAGGCAGAGTAGAGCTATGGCTATATTCTGCTACGGCCGGCGCATATTTTAATGTAGGCGGCGTGAAGCCGGGATTTGAAGTGGAAACCGGAAAGTATTACCACGCTGTGACAACCTATGATGGAACGACACTGAAAATATATTTAAACGGCACGGAAGTGTATAGCCAGGCAGCCAGCTTTACGGTAAAACATCCGGCTGCAGCAGATTCCGTAGCGTTTTCCATTGGCGGAGACCCAAGGAAGAATTATGCGGACAGCAACATTCCAACAAATGGTAAAGTGGCGCGGTTGGGACTGTACAGCACTGCGCTGACAAAGAAACAAGTTGGCGAGTTATACCGAGAATTCCAGTCGCCGGAAACGCTGGAGGTAAACAGCACTGCGATTTCAGGCGCGGATTCTGTTGCGGCAAATCTCGGCACGACACACACGTTCTTGTTGGACTTTTTGGCGGAGAATGGTAAATATGTGCGTCGGACAGACCGCAACAACATCACTTGGACACTGGAAAATGCGCCGGAGGGTGTAAGTATCCAAGGCGATGCAACCGGTTCAGAAGCGGTAGACATTATGGTGGATATTGATGTAGCGAACGGCGCCAGCTTCACTTTAAAAGCAAATTATACCGGTGTAACACCGGCGCTTGAAGCGAGTAAAACCGTACAGGTAACAAACGATGGAACCGGTAATAATATAAAAATTGCTGTGCTAAGCGATTTTCAATTGAAATCCACTACATCATCAACAGTGACCAATAACATCAAGACAGCGCTGCAAAATTATAAAGCAAAAGGCGTGGATGTTATTTTGGTTCCAGGGGACATGACGGACGATGCTTCGCTTGCAGGATATCAAAAAATGTGGGCGGCATTTGACGCTGTATGGCCGGACGCATCGACAAGACCGCCCATCATTAGTTGTATGGGAAACCACGACTATTGGAACGGACGGTTCCAAACGCCGCAAGTTCCCAATGATTTGGAAGCAGCGAAAGCCCTCTATATGGAACAAATGGGTGTCGATTCATTGAACACGCATGACGTTGTAAAAGGGTACCATTTTATCTCGATAAGCCCGCAAGATGACTCTACACATGGATTGTTTACCGAAGAATCCATTGCGTATTTAGAAAATGCGATTGCAGAAGCGGAAGCAGACGACCCGACAAAACCGATTTTTGTCCAGGCGCATCAGCACGTGAGAAAAAAGGTAGACGGTGTGGAATATCCAACGGTTTATCTGAGTGATGAATGGGGAAATGCTGCATTATATGATGCAATGAAAGACCATCCGCAAGTTGTGTTCTTCTCAGGTCATTCCCATGCGCCGATTGACGACGAACGCTCTATCCATCAGGAGGACTTTACCAGCATTGGCACCTCGTCCATGAACTATCTGGAACTGGAATCAGGAAAAGTGGGCGGAACGAAGCCGACAGGCTACAATACGCGTGCACAGTCTCTCTACCTGGAGGTTACAGCCGATGAGATTACGGTGGAACGTTGGGATAAAGGCGTTAAAATGGGCAGCAGACCCAACTGGGTCATTGAGTTGCCGGCAACCAAAGACAATTTTGCCTATACCAACAAAAAACGAAATGCAGAACGTGTAGCGCCGCAATTTCCGAGTGGTGCAGCCATTACTGTAAGCGATTTGACGGAAAATACGGTGAAACTTACGCTTCCGGCTGCAACGCACGATGATTTTGTCCATTCCTATCGTGTAGAAGTGGTAAACAAATCGAATGAGGATATTCCAGACGTAAATTATCTGTATTTTTCGGATTTTTGTAAGAGTGTTCCAAACATGGCAAGCACTGTCACATATACTCTTTCCGGACTTGCCGGTAGCACGGATTATGAAATTAACATTTATGCCATTGAGTCGTTTGGCAAGGAAAGCGAACCACTCAGTACGGAGATTACAACAGAGAAAGGAACTATCGACCCGAACGATCCGAAACCTACGGCGGATGTTTTAAACGTAACTTTTGAAAGTGGAACAGGGGTGGATCACTCTGCCTTTGCGACAGAGCTTACTCCGGTTACGCAAAGCGGCGGAACAGATGTATCCTATAGCTGGGATGATTCTATCAATTATATGGTGCTGAACTGCAATAACAGTGCGCTGAAAGCAGCACTGAACAGTACGCAGATGGCAAAAATCACGAATCAATATTCCATTGAGACGGTTGTGAAATTGGATAATGTAAACAAAGCACAATCTATTTTTGCCAACACTGAAAGCGCAGGAATTTCACTGGAAATTACCAGTGCGGGAAGAATAGAAATGTGGGCAAGAGTTGGCAGCGCTTACCAAAAAATAGGCGAATCTGAAAACTTTATTTTGGAAGCGGGACGGTATTATCACCTGATGGGTACGTATAATGGAGCGCAGTTCGCTCTCTATGTAGATGGAGAGAAAATTGCGACAAAGACGGCAAGCGGCACAATAACCTATAAGGATTTACCGACTTATATCGGCGGAGACACCAATTCAACCGGCAGCATTCAGGCGCCGATTGTAGGTCAAATTGCGCTGGCGCGCCTGTATAGCATCGGGCTGACGGAGAAACAAGTAACAAATATTTATAACGAATATTATGAAACAGCAAATGCGGTATATCCGGTGAAAGCAACCATTGCCGGACCGGCATCTATTACTGTTCCGGATGCGGAGACAGACACGGCACAGACAGCGGATTATACGGTTTCCTTCCAGGATAACGCAGGAAACACCGTGACTGTGAGCGACACGGAAAACATTACTTGGCGCTTAGAAGGAGCAGATACCGGCGTTAGCATTCCGCAGGACAGCACAGGAGATACTGTACAACTGTCCGTTACAAATGAAGCGGAAAAGCAGGATATAACATTAATAGCGGAATATACAGTGCCAAATTTGGCACAGACTAAAATTACGGCGACCATTGGGATCGCGGTAAAATTGGATACAGACGAACCAGACGAACCAGATGAACCAGACGATCCGGCTGAACTGAGTAAAGTGGAAATTACCGGTGCCGATACAATTCGGGTGAGCAGTCAGACACAGAATGTGCAGTATACTGCAACAGCTCTGGATACAAACGGAACTGCGATACCAGATGCAGAATTTGAATGGACACTATTATCTTCTACTGTAAGTGGAGTAGGACTCAATAGTTACGGAGTATTATATGTAAATACTACTGCCTGAACTGGTAAATTAGTGATTCAAGCGGATTTAAAATCAGAGTCAACGAAAAAAGCACAAAAAACAATTAGTATAGTCGGAACTACAAGCAATAAAAGCAGTGGTGGTGGAACCGGTGGCGG
>CBCTHD010000134.1:0-6409 GCA_965146615.1 uncultured Clostridia bacterium | reverse complement strand
GAGCTGCGGCGAACCGCAGGCCCGCGGCGGCATAGACGCCGCGCCCGCGCTGCGGCTTGGACGCATCATGGAGCGCGATAACATCAGCGCACAGGAAGCGGAGCAGCGTATGGCAGCTCAGGCATTTATGGAATCATGGAAAGAACAATGTGACTTTGTGTTAGAGAACAATGGGGATTGGAATCTGTTAGAAGAGAAAATCCGTAGCTGGAGGGAGGTGCAGCGTGGTCTTTGTTGTTAAAAAAAGAAGAATTATTGCCGGAATCATAGTTGCTGCCCTTGCATTGGTTCTGGCGTTTCAGATAAATCCGATACTCCGACGCATTTATAAAATGCCGCACTATGAAATCGTAGAGCAGATGTGCCAGAAATACAAGGTAGACCATTATTTGATTTATGCCATCATGAAGGCGGAAAGCAGTTTCCGTATTGATGCACAGTCCCACGTTGGAGCAAAAGGGCTGATGCAGGTCATGGACAGCACTGCGGCATGGGCAGCGGAAATCATTGGCATTGAACAGTTCGAGCCGGATATGATTTATGACCCGGAGATCAACATCGAAATCGGCTGTTGGTATATTGCAAAATTACTGGAGGATAACGGCGGAGATATGGAAATCGCCGTCGCGGCATATAATGCGGGAGAAGGGAATGTGCGCCAATGGCAAGAGGAACTGGGCAAGACGGATTTGACAATTGAAGACATTCCGTTTCCTGATACGCGCACATATGTCAAAAAAGTATTGGGCTATTATGAAAACTATCAAAAAATTTATCAGCAATAAAGGAGAGACGAAACTATGTTAATGGAGAAAAAGCATATTTGGGAACTAACAGACGCACAGGAACAAGCGGCGATCATGGACTACGCTACAGGATACCGTACGTTTTTGGATTATGGTAAAACGGAAGCGCGCTGCGTGAAACGGGCTATTCAGTTGGCAGAAACACAGGGTTTCCATGCATTCCAGCCGGGACAGCCGCTGAAAGCGGGCGACCGGGTCTATTGGAACAACCGCGGAAAAAGTTTAATGCTGGCGGTGGTCGGCAGCGACGACATTACGCAGGGAATGCATATTGTGGCGGCGCATATCGACTCGCCGCGCCTGGACTTAAAACCGGTTCCGCTGTTTGAAGACGATCAATTGGCATTTTTGAAAACGCATTATTACGGCGGGATTAAAAAATACCAGTGGACTTGTATTCCGCTGTCTCTTTATGGAACGGTCGTCACAAAAAGCGGTACGGTAGAGGTGGAAATCGGAACGGAACAAGATGGAATGGCGCTGGTCGTCACCGATTTGCTGCCGCATTTGGCAGATGAACAAATGCAGAAGAAAATGCATTTGGCAATAGAGGGTGAAAAACTGAATGTTTTAATCGGGAATATTCCGGCAGGGGAAGGCGATAAAAAAGTAACGGAAGCGGTTATGAAACTGTTTCATGAGAAATACGGCATTGAAGAAGAAGATTTTGTGAGCAGCGACTTGGAAGTGGTACCGCAGTTTATGTCCAGTGACGTTGGATTGGATCGCAGCATGATTGGCGGCTATGGACAAGATGACCGCGTTTGCGCGTATACCTCCCTGACGGCGTTGTTTGATGTGAAGCAGCCGAAAAAAACGGCGGTATGCCTGTTGGCGGACCGGGAGGAAGTTGGTTCTATGGGCAATACCGGTATGCGGTCGCATTTCTTTGAAGATATGGCGGCTGAATTAATTGCCGCTTGCAAGGGCGACTATAATGACCTGTATTTGCGGCGGTGCCTCGGAAATTCTGCTTGCTTGTCGGCAGATGTTGCCGCAGCGTATGACCCGCAGTATAACAATGTTTATGAACGGCGCAACACACCCTTTGTCAACCGTGGTATTGCGCTTGTAAAATATACCGGTTCGCACGGCAAATCCGGCTCCAGTGAAGCCAGTGCGGCGTTTACCGGCTATGTGCGCAACCTATTCAATGCAAACGGCGTTATTTGGCAGGTGGGCGAGCTTGGAAAAGTAGACGGCGGCGGCGGCGGAACCGTTGCGCAATATTTGGCAAATTTAAATATCGACGTCATTGACTGCGGCGTTGCACTGCTCTCAATGCATGCGCCGTTTGAAGTAGCGGGCAAAGGCGACATCTATATGGGATTCAAAGGGTATCGTGCCTTTTTGAGCGAATAAGTCCGGATACGGGGCAGAAACAGGAGAAGGAAGCTATTTATGTATCTAAAGATTGAAAGCGACGAAATTAAGCGGATGTGCGGCGACCCTGCCGTCTATACAAGAGGCAGGGAGTATTTGGTTCGCGGCAAAGTGAAGGAAATCGCCTATGAACCAGCACAGATGAAGGCGGTCGTTCATGGGACGCATGATTATACAGTCCTTGTGCGGCATAGCAGCAGGAAAATTGAATCCTTTGAATGTGAATGTCCCTATTTTCAGACGTGGGGCGTCATGTGCAAGCATGTTGTCGCTGTGCTGGAAAAAGCGGCATTGGATACGGAAAATGTGGACAGTGAGAAGATGGAACAGCAAAAGCGGCGCTGGGCAAAAAAAGAGTTTTTGCAGGGGGTTGCGGCGGTCAACATCAAATCTGCTCAGAATTTTGTAAAAATTCAACCGGTGCTGGAAATTGAAAAAACGAATTATGGGTATGTAACTTATATATCGCTTAAAATTGGTATGGATCGTATGTATGTCATCAAAGACATGGCGGATTTTTTCTATCATATCAAGGAGGGAACGCCCATTGAATTTGGCAAGCAGTTTGTTTTCCGGCCCGGCTCCTACGCCTTTGCGCCGGATACAGCTGGGTTGATGGAATATTTACAACTGTTGTATCTGGTGCGCGGCGGGCAGTCGATGGGACGGAAAATGCTGATTGATGAGACGCACAAAAAGAAAATCTTTCAGGAACTGGCAAAGGCAAAGGATGTGGAAATCTATCTGAACCAGCGGCTGAAATTGCACAGCAGAGTGCGGCGGGACGACTTACCGCTGGGAATTCAGGTTTTGAAACAGGAAGGGCACTTTGTCCTAAATTATGAAGAGTTGGGAGATGCAGTTGTTCTGGCGAACGACGGAAGTGTTGTGCTTTATGAAGACGACATCTATGTGCCCAGTACGCCGCAGGCGAAAGTGACGGCGCTGCTGTATAAATCGTCGCTTGCGGACGGACGTTACCGCATTGATTTTACAGATGCAGAGCGGGAACTTTTGGTGACGCAAATCATACCGCGGCTCAAAACAGGGTTCCGTCTGGATATTGACGACACCATCAAACAGGACCTCATTATGGAGGAATTGGTGATTAAAATGTATTTAGATGCAGACCGTAGCGGCAGAATTGTAGGCCGTGTGCTGTTTTGCTATGGCCCCATTAGCTTTAATCACTTTGCAGGAGAATCCCCCAGCACGAAAAAAGTATTAATACGGGACAGGCGGAGTGAAAATGCGTTTATCAAGCTGCTTGCAAGCCAGGGCTTTTTTGTGGAAAAAGGGCAAATCGTTCTGGAAAAAGAATCACAGATGTATGATTTTTTGCGGGAAGGTGTAGAAGAAGTTCAAAAGAAAGCGCAGGTATTTTACAGCGACGGGTTCACCAAATTGAAAATACACGCGCCGTCCAAGACCAGCGGAGCAGTTCGCATCAACAATGAAGGATTGCTGGAGTTTTCCTTTGATTTCGATGATTTTTCACAGGAGGAATTGGCGCAAATTTTTCAGGATATTCGCGCCAAGAAAAAATATCACCGTCTAAAAAATGGAACCTTTGTGGATTTAACAGCTGCCGGACTGATTGGCGCTTATGATATGTTGCAAAACATGGATGTGCCCGTGGCGGAAGCGAAAGAACCGGTTGTTGTACCGGCATACCGCGCCTTTTATCTGGAAAAAATGATGGAAACCGGGCACCGGATTCAAACGGACGAAGGGTTCCGTGCGTTGATTGAGCGCGTTATTAAACCGGAGAACAATACTATACAGCCGCCCCGGCAGTTGATAGGCGTAATGCGTGATTATCAGGTGACGGGATTTAAATGGTTTGAAATGTTGGCGGCATGCGGATTTGGCGGCATAATGGCAGACGACATGGGGCTTGGCAAGACGCTGCAAACAATTGCTTTTCTGGCGGCGGAATATGAGAAGCACGGGATTCCTTCTTTGGTAGTGGCGCCGACGTCACTGATTTTCAACTGGCAAGCATAATTTGAAAAATTCATGCCGGAGGTGAAGGTAAAGGTCGTGCATGGACAGCCGGCGGAGCGACGGCAAATTTTGCAGGATATTAGCGGCTATCAGGTCATTATTACGTCCTACGGGTTGATCCGCCGGGATTTACCATTGTATTTGGAACATACTTTTGATTATTGTATCATAGACGAGGCACAGCATATCAAAAACCCCAATACGTCGGGCGCCAAGGCGGTAAAAAGTCTTCGGGCAAACGGGTATTTTGCCTTGACAGGGACGCCCATTGAAAACAACCTGACAGAATTGTGGTCCATTTTTGATTTTGTGATGCCCGGGTACTTATTGGGACGTACAAAATTTCGGAGATTATATGAAATTCCTATCGTACGCCATCAAAACCGTGATGCGCTGAAAAGTCTGCAAAAGCAGATTAAACCGTTTGTCATACGGCGGCTGAAAAAAAATGTGCTGAAAGAACTGCCGGAAAAAATTGAAAGCCAGGTGGTCTGCGATTTAAACGAGGAGCAGAAACGGCTGTATTTAGCATATGCAGCGCAGGCAAAAGCGGATATTGTACGTCTTGACGAGGAAAAGGGTTTTCAAAAAAGCCGTATTGAAATCCTGTCCATTATTACTAGGCTGCGGCAGCTCTGCTGCCATCCGGCGATGTTTATAGAAGGATATGACGGCGGTAGCGGGAAATTGGACGCGTTGGTGGAATTGGTGGAAAGCGCACTACAATCGGGGCGGCGGATATTGATTTTCTCACAGTTCACCTCCATGCTGAAAATCATTTCACAAACGTTGGATCAAATGGAAGTCGACCATTTTTATTTGGACGGCAGTGTCAGCAGCGTGGAACGGTTGGATATGACCTATGCGTTTAACCATGGGATGCGGGATGTGTTTCTGATTTCCCTCAAGGCGGGCGGAACGGGACTCAACCTTGCAACAGCGGATATGGTAATTCATGTAGACCCCTGGTGGAATCCGGCTGTGGAGAACCAGGCGACAGACCGCGCGCATCGGATTGGACAAAATAAAATTGTGCAGGTGATGAAGCTGGTAACACGTGGAACGATTGAAGAAAAAATTTGCCGGTTGCAAGAGAAAAAACAAGAAATGATAAGTTCTGTTGTAGAAGATGGCGGAGTCATGCTTTCGTCCATGACGCTGGAGGAAATACAGGAGCTGTTCGAGCCTTGATTACATTTGCTTTAGGAGGATAAACCATGTTTGACAAGCTGGATTTTATAGAGGAAAAATATCAGGACCTGAATGAAAAAGTCAGCCGACCGGAGGTGATTGCCGACACGGGAACCTGGACAAAATATTGTAAAGAGGTAGCGTCGCTCACACCCATTGTGGAAAAATACCGGGAATATAAGAAAGCAAAAGCCGATTTGGAGGAAGCGCGCCAGCTTTTGGAGGAAAAGCTGGATAAAGAACTGAAAGAAATGGCGGAGCAGGAAATGGAGGACGCCAAGGCGCGGATTGAATCCATTTCAGAGGAACTGAAAATATTGCTGTTGCCCCAAGACCCCAACGATGAAAAAAACGTTATCATTGAAATCCGCGGCGGCGCGGGCGGAGATGAGGCGGCGTTGTTTGCGGGCAGCTTGTTTCGTATGTACAGCATGTATGCGGAAGCAAACCGCTGGAAAATCGAACTTATTGACCAAAACCCAACTGAACTCGGCGGATATAAAGAAATCGTATTCCAGGTGTCGGGCAATATGGTGTACAGCAAGCTGAAATTTGAAAGCGGTGTACACCGTGTGCAGCGCGTACCAGAAACGGAAGCGGGCGGACGTATTCATACATCAACCGTTACGGTAGCAGTGCTGCCGGAGGCAGAGGAAGTGGATTTGGAAATTAATCCCGCCGACTTGCGTATCGACGTTTACCGGGCGAGCGGCGCGGGTGGACAGCACGTAAATAAGACGGAATCTGCAGTGCGGATTACGCATTTGCCGACCGGTATTGTGGTCGCATGCCAGTCAGAGCGTTCACAGTTGCAAAACAAGGAATCGGCAATGAAAATCCTGCGGTCGCGTATCTATGAAGCCATGCAGGCAAAACAGGCGCAGGAATTGGCAGATGAACGCAAAAGTCAAGTAGGGACAGGAGACCGCAGCGAGCGTATCCGCACGTATAATTTCCCACAGGGGCGGGTGACGGACCACCGGATTGGACTGACGCTGCACAAGTTGGAGGCTGTGCTGAAC
>CBCTHD010000133.1:0-6409 GCA_965146615.1 uncultured Clostridia bacterium | reverse complement strand
TGATTGATCACGATGACTTTATAAATAGAGTGTCATCGCCTAAAGGCGGAGATGTTCAAACGGCATATATGGGACATGGGACAGTAATTGCAGGCGAAATGATAGCAGCAAAAAACGGTATAGGTATAGTAGGTGTTGCGCCAAATGCACAGACAATATTTTTGCATAGAGTGAATTCCTATAAATCTGATGGCGAAGAAATTATTGGTTTTGATATTATAGATCACATCAATTATCTGAGCCAACAAAGCTGCAGAGTAGTAAACATGTCTTTTTTCATAGCTAATAATGGAATTGCAATTAAGCCGGATCCACTATTAGAACAAACAATGCGTAACCTTAATAATATGCTCTTCGTGGTAGCAGCTGGAAATACTTCTGATGCAGCGCCAGGAACATATCCACAACATTATGAGAATTTACCAAATATGATAGTTGTAACAAATTACCAACAAGATGGTGCATTATTCAGAACATCAAGTCGTGGTTCATTTGTAGATATAGCAGCACCTGGAACAGATATACTATCGACAGTGTATAAGGTTGATCAAAAAAATGCATATGGTTTTGACACTGACGGCGCAGCATCTTATGCAGCTCCGCTCGTAACGGCAACGGCAGCATTACTATTGGAGCGACATCCAAATCTGTCAGGAATAGATATGAAGAATATCATAACAGCATCCGCCGATGTATCCGATAAAATCAGCTCCGATGATGTACAAGGAAGCCGGATTTTAAATACTTATAGTGCACTCGTCTATGCAGAGCAATACCAAGGGTCAGTGCGTGCAATGACTGTAGAACCTATGCAAAAAATGGATAAAAACAAAATCAATCTGGATATATACAGCTATGAAACGAATCAAATGTATCTCCAATTTGCGGATAATGACCGAAAGGATGAAGTACTGGAACAACTACGTCAAATCAATGGTGCGCAGGGAATGGAAATCGTAGACTACTATGACTTTATAGATTGTTATAAGGTGGAGCTGCCACAGAATATCTCAAGAGAACTGGTTACTATGATACTAGAAAATGAGAATGTGACATATGCTAGCTCAAACCTTTGGTTGGCACAACAGGCTGGATAAGAAAGGATGTTGAACAAAATGAATAAGTTAAAATCACATATAGTCATAGCTTCTATTTCAATAATAGCATGTAGCATAAATATCAATGCCCGGGCCGAAGTTGTGGAT
This sequence comes from uncultured Clostridia bacterium, assembly GCA_965146615.1. Taxonomy (GTDB): domain Bacteria; phylum Bacillota; class Clostridia; order RUG12999; family RUG12999; genus JAAWTG01. The sequence continues at coordinate 5,204 of CBCTHD010000133.1, read as the reverse complement.
TTTGAACGCTATTTTGAAGAAATCCAGGTCAATTCCATAGGGCTAGATCAACCATTTTATATAACTGGAGTTGGATCAGATTATATAGACCTATTTGTTTTACAAAAAAATGTATCAAATATTACATATCAGTTCCGCTCCGTTGACTATGATGGGAACTTACTTGGTGAATCTGGTGCATTTTATAATGAGATTATTACAAATGGAATGCGTGTGCATGATAAGGAAATATTAGATCGTAAAGGGAAAAATGTAACCGAAAAAGCAAATTCGCTTCGACTATGTCCTAATGAATATGGGAATGGGCTTTCCAGTGTTAACAGTTTGAATACTACAGTTAAGTGGGCAGAAACGGAAGGTAAATTTATTATAGATGGTGATTTACTGTTTGTTGATGCAACAGGTGAGATTGTTTATAGCTTCGAAGGATACAATTATATGGGTATGCCAATAGATTATTTCACTTCATATAAATTTAGAAATGGAATATTACAAATAACATTAAGAGATAAAAATATGGATTATTTTTTTGTTCAATTCGATAGAAATTTTGTTCCAATTAATCTTGGTGAACGAAAAAATTGGAGCAATGCCAAATCGCCTTATGAAAAGATGGGATTTTCTCTTAATGGCGATATATGGCCAAATGTTGGAGCTATAGAAAAATCAACACCAAAAATATATAATCTAAACGATGGAATCTGCAAGGACTTTCCTGATTGGAGTGTTGTACGAGATTTGATGATTGTTGATATGGTTGGCGCCGGATATGATCCTCAATGCGGTCATATCTTACTCGCAAAAGGATCTCTTAGGGATCCTGAGTACCTGATTCTCAAAAACAAAGTCTATCCTTATACTGAATATGGAGATATCCGCTTTGACAGCATTCGTCCGTCGGATAAAATAGAGCCATCCCGTGTTTTGGATCTGTTTGAGGACCGCATGGTAGTGCGCGAAACGGAAAATGCGCAGGGCAAGGTCGGCATTATGGATTTCGATGGGAACTGGACGGTTGCGCCTGTTTTTGACAGCATCGGACAGTTTCACAATGGACTTGCCCCCGCACGAATGGAAAACGGTAACTATGGCTACATCATGAAGGACGGAACTTGGGCAATAGAACCCCTTTATGAACAGGCGGCAGACTTTGGCTGTGGGCTGGCTGCGGTAGTGAAAGACGGTATTCCCATGTACATTGATGATTCCGGCGTGATCCAAAAAGAATTCGCTGTAGGAACGGAGCTGGGACAGTTTAGTGAACGGTTTGCATGGGTGAAAGAGAACGGTATCTATACATTAATTGATATGGAGTTCACGCCGCAGTTCAGCGGGAACTACAACGCTGCAACATCCTATTGCAACGGCATGAGCCGTGTGAAGCTGAATGGGCAGGAACAATTTGTGAATCTGGACGGTGAAGTAAAATATGAGGTGCCGGAAGGCGCAGCGGTATCTGATTTCCGCGACGAATTTGCTATCCAAAAACAAGATGGCGTTGTGACAAAAATCAATAAATCGGGACAATCTGTAGATACCTATGACCAATACCGAAATGTTGTAGATTTAGGGAACGGGCTGATGCTAGGCGAAACAAAAGAAGGCGGCGTGGATGTGTTCGATCTGTTTGGATATGTGCTGGAACAGCATGATAAAACAGCTATCGTGGAAACAGACAGCGGTACAGTCCTTCTGATACCGGAGGAAGGGACCTGGTTTACAGCAATCCGAAAGGATGATTACTTCGCTTTATGGGATCAATCCTACCCAGCGTCGCAGCTAAAAGGCAATGATGACGTTATCGCGCTGCTGCCCGGAGAAAATCTTCTCTATTTAGGCGGAAAGGCACAGCAAATCGATCAAGACAATGAAGCCATAACGCCGGTGGTAAGAGATGAAAGAACCATGGTTCCGCTGCGCGTAATTAGCGAAACTCTCGGATATAACGTGAACTGGAATGATCCTTTCATTACAGTGACAAAATACATAAATGGCGGCAAAAAGAAAGAAATCCGAATGAGTTTAGAAAGTACAGTATTCACTGTAACAGATGAAGATGAAACTACTCGACGTGAAAGCATGGATGTTGCTCCCTATGAAGAAAATGGGCGAACGATGGTACCACTGCGGTTTGTAGCAGAACAATTGGGACAGCAGGTTTACTGGGACGAAAGTGGACTGGTGCTCATCAGCGAAACGGAACGGAACTTGACAAACACAAATATAGCGCAATATCTGGCGCTGTGGAATAAGTAAGAGGGGGAGACAGTTATGAGACAGAAAAGATGGATTGCATTGGGGTTAGTCATAAGCCTTACATGTTCCGGCGGTGTTATCTACGCGAATCAAGAGGAAGCTCAGCCGTCGATGGCAGATATACAGCAAATAGAAGAATCCTTGGAACAATACACGAGCCGGTTCATTGTACGAGGTGGAAGTTTAGAACTACCTCAGATAAAAGAACGAGTCGAAACGGCGTTTGTTTTAGCACAAAACGACAAACAAAAACTGCTGCAGAATATTCAATTAGATGCCGGCATTTCAGTATTTTCAGAAGAAAACACAGCAGAGCTTCCATTGCAGGTAAAAGATATTTCCATAGAACAGGCAGCAGAAATTGAAGTGTCCGAGGTTCCAACAGCAGAAGAATACCAGACAGTACAATTGAAAGAAAAAGTCGATCCAAAACAATTTGTCGGGTATTTGGCGGCAACAGGAATTGATCCGGCGCAGGTACAACCCGATTATCAGCTGCGTTTAAGCGCCCAGTCCGGAGATGTTGAAAACCAGCTGTTAGACAATGAAATCATAAAGCCTGAGGAAACAATTGAAATGATACCCGAATCGTCGACATCGGAAACAGCGCTATCGGTGCTGGAAACCGAGTCGGAAATTACGGAAATTTCTACCGTAGAAAAACAGGTGACCGTGGCACTGATTGATACCGGTGTAGATATTACGCATCCCCTTCTGGTTGACAGGACTATACAGGGATACGATTTTTGTCATAATACAGAACTAGTGTATCAGGAGTCATTAGGAATTGACCAGGCGCATGGAACCCATTTGGCAGGTGTGATTGCACAGCAAGCGCCCGAAGTAAATATTATGCCGTTAAAGTGCTTCGAAAATGGAACCGCATACACTAGCGATTTGATTCGTGCCATCCAATTTGCAAAGGAACACGGCGCGGATGTAGTGAATTGCAGTTGGGGCAGCTGTGAAGAAAACCTATTTTTAAAAGAAACCATGGAACAATCCGGTCTATTATTCGTTTGTGCTGCCGGTAACAACCGAAAAGACATACAGCAAGTTCCCGTATATCCGGCAGCATATGGACTACAAAATACCATTGCCGTTGCGTCGGTAAATGATGATTTCGGAATGAGCTATTTTTCTAATTTTGGAAAATATAGTGTAGATATTGCAGCTAAGGGACGAGATGTTCTTAGCGCTTTTCCCGGCGGCGGAAGCGAGATGATGAGTGGGACTTCTGTTTCTGCTGCTATGGTCAGTAGTGCCGCGGCACGTTACATACAGCGAAATGATAGAAAAAACGGATCAGCTGTGAAAGAATCACTAAAACGAAGTGCAGATAAAGTTTCCTGCCTCACTGGAAAGGTGGAAAGCGGAAATTGCCTTAATATCGAATCCTTATTGGCGGATATGGAGGGCAAGACACTGTCTGTCGAGCCGGAAGAAGATTTTGACGTATTAGGATACGAGCGTTCACCAGCTGAAAATTGGACGTTATTTACTGCGGAAGACAACGTCCAGGTTGCTATAGGAAATTATCAGCGGCTTATTTTAAAATCAAGCGGAACGGTGTGGACGATCAGCAATAACAGCCCCTCTCAGATACCGGGTCTGACCAATATTGTCTCGATTGCGTCAGGGCTTCATGGCAGTATTGCCGCAGCAAGCGATGGACGGGTTTATCAATGGGGCTCGGATAACAGCACGCCGCAGCAGGTTGTCGGACTAACAGGTATTCAGCAGGTGGCAGCCGGATACGGACAATTTTTGGCGCTAAAACAAGACCAGACGGTGTGGGGCTGGGGATATAATGATTTTGGTGAAGCCGGAGGTCGGGAAGCAAGAGAATCATCCGAGCCATTCTTTGAAGGATTTCAAGATGTGTATACGCCGGTTCAGATATGGGACGATACGCTTCAGTCGCTATCCGGCATCATTAAAATTGTAGGCGGCTATCACAGCAGTTATGCGCTGAAACAGGATGGTACACTGTGGCAATGGGGTGATGGGCCGAACGGGCTGACGGCAGGGAGTTGTCTTGCCAAGCAAAGATTTGGACAGGTGCAGGATATTGCAACGGCAAGATATAAACTGTTATGTTTGGGCACAGACCAATCGGTGAACTTGTATTCATCAAATAGTGCATTTGGAAATATTGACGCAACGGATTCCTTTCCACAAAATATTGCAGCTGTGAGTGGTACGGCGGTTGTGCAGTCAAACGGTACGGTTTGGACATGGCAGTGGGACGAAGGGGCTACGACAGCAACCGTAACACAGAAAAGCGGAATATCCGATGTTGCCCGTATTTCCAGCAGCATGGGATACGCAATGGCAATCAAAAATGATGGTACGGTTTGGACATGGGAAGATAATTCCAGTCCTTATGACAGCACGCCGACCGAGACAACTCCGACACAAATCATCATGCAAAATGATACTTATCAAGTTCTGGTGGACGAGCAATACGGGGTAGCGGGAAATGCCGCCTATCATTTAAATCAAGCTGGATTGACAGAACTCGGATGGTCGGAATATGAGGATAAATACCCATCTGATCCGAATTGCAGAATGCCGGAGCTTGGAGAGTTTACCGCTCAAAGCGGAAAACTGGAAATACGTAAAACAGGTGCAACGAATCAACCGGCAGATGTGAACAACACTGCACTGGTATATGCTGTGGATAAAACATTCACTTATCGGCAGGACGAATGGAACGGAGATCCACGCGTATCCGTTTGGACACAAAATTTCAAAGGGGATTATGCGGTAGAGGTAAAGGGGGCGTTTCTTCAAAATTCCAGCCAAGCATATTATGACCTGATGGGCTATGACAAAAACGGGCATTATGTATGTGTCGGGCGTTATCGGATTGATCCCGGTACAACAGGAAATTTTTCTGTTTATAATAGTGGGAGTCATATAGACGAGGCAGAGTTGGAGAAAAT
>CBCTHD010000132.1:0-6420 GCA_965146615.1 uncultured Clostridia bacterium | reverse complement strand
TTCCGTTTCAATCAATCCAGAGTTGCCGTCTTTGCGTTTATACACCACTGCCGGCTGCTCGGTATCCGCGTGGATAAAGACAAAGAACATGTGTCCCAGCAGATTCATCTGCAAAATGGCTTCCTCCACACTCATGGGCTTGATCCCGATTTTTTTGCTGCGGACAATATTAAATTCATTTTCCTCCGCCACTTCGTCGCTATCGGTGTCCATGGTGAAATCCATTTCCGTCATGTGCAGCCGTTTTTGCAGTTTCGTTTTCTGTTTGCGGATTTGGCGCTCCAGCAGCTCGCACACCTCGTCGATTGCCGCGAACATGTTATCAGCCGATTCCTCGGCACGGAAAATCATGCCTTGATGGTATATGGTGATTTCAGCGATATGCCGGTCTTTATGGACAGAAAAAACGACATTGATATCGCCTTCTCCACCAAAAAATTTGTTTGAGATTTTCGTGAGTTTTTTCTCCGTTCGTTCCTTCATAGAATCTTTGACTTCCACTTTTCTGCCTACAAATTTGATGTTCATACAAAAACCTCCTCTATGCCCGTGTCAAAATGCCGGACATTTGTAATATTACGAATACTGCCAATCTCCGCAAAGGGAAACATTGGTATCTATAGTATCCGCATAAATGGGTCTTCCCATACCTGGCAAAAAGCATTTCTGCCGGCCGGGACGGCCTTTCCCATCCGCCCGTTTTCAGACAGATGGGAAAATCCGCCCTTGCGGGAATTCCCCTGTTTGGCAGCGTTTTGCCGCCAAACCTTATTCCATCAGGAGCCGCGCCGCGTCATTCCATGAACGGCGGGGCACCAGCCCAAATTCATTGAGAAATGGTACGCTCACTGAATGAATATGCTCCCGCCGCCTAAGAGGCGGGGAATCTATCTGACGTGTCATTACAATTCGCAATGCCGGTGCCTCGTCACATGGCAGCTTACTGTCACCGCCACAGGCAGCCCCGCAATGTGGGTTGGAAACGTCTCAATGTTCACGCCAAGCGACGTGGTATCACCGCCGAGTCCCGCTGCGCCGACGTCCAATTGGTTGATTTTTTCCAGCAATTCCTGCTCTAATGCGGCATAATACGGATCGGGATTGCTGCTGTCAATGGATCGTGCCAGCGCTTTTTTGGACAAAATCGCGGCTTTTTCCATGCTGCCGCCGATGCCAACGCCAATAACTGTCGGCGGACAGGGATTTGGTCCCGCCGCTTTCACGGTGTCCAGCACAAACTGGATCACGCCCTCCACGCCTTGCGAGGGTTTGAGCATTTTCACGCCGCCCATGTTTTCACTGCCGAAGCCCTTGGGCATCGCGGTAATGCGCAGCTTATCACCCGGTACAATGTCGTAATGAATGACCGCGGGTGTGTTGTCGCCCGTATTGCCGCGCCGAATAGGGTCCTGTACGACGGACTTGCGCAAATAACCGTCCCGGTATCCCTGGCGCACTCCTTCATTGAGCGCTTCCGTCAAGCTGCCGCCCGTGATATGCAGTTCCTGCCCCACTTCCACAAACAGAATCATCATACCCGTATCCTGGCAGATGGGCATTTCTTTTTCTTTCGCAATGTCCGCGTTGGTCAGCAGCGATTCCAGTACGCTTTTTCCCACAGGAGAATGCTCCGTCTCCGCCGCAAGCGCAATCGCCTGTCGAATGTCATCGTTTAAATAACAGTTGCTGTCAATACACAGATTTCGTACTGCACTGATGATGGTTTCCACTCCCAATTCCCGCATAGCTTATTCCTCCGTCATTCCGTTGATCCGTAAAATATCCAGCGGCACATGTGCCAGATGATCCGCGCCGGCATTTTGCAGCTCCTGCGCCGACCCAAAGCCGAACAGCGCACCGATTGCCGCCGTTCCCACCGCTTTTGCCGCTTCCATGTCATAGCGCCTGTCGCCAATCATCACGCAGGCGTGCAGGTCCGTAATACTATGTTTCTCAATGACCGATTGCAGCAAATCCTGTTTTGCTTCTTGATCATGTTGAAAATCCACGCCGCGAATGGTCTCAAAATAAGGAGCGAGTCCATAATGCTGTAAAATTTTTTCCGCATATACCGTCGGTTTGCTGGTTACGACATACAGCCCCGCGCCCGCCTCTTTCAGTGTTTTCAGCGTCTGCTCCATGCCGTCGTACACACGCACTTCCTTCCAGCCCTTTTCCGCATAATACTCCCGGTACGTCCGCACAGCTTCTTTGCCGCCCGCCTCATCAAGCTGCCAAAACCGCGTGAATGACACCACCAGCGGCGGTCCGATGTACCGTTTGATATCGCCCAATTTGTCCCGGCTGATGCCCATACGGTCCATGGCGTAATAAATCGAATTTTGAATTCCCTCCTGGGAATCCCCCAAAGTTCCGTCTAAATCAAAAAACAGATGTTGATAGTTCACGCTCTGTCTGCCCCTTCCTCCTGCGTTTGCTTTTCCTTGAACACCCATAGCCGATTTCCCAGGAAATTCACCAGAATGGAGACCGGCCCTGCGATAACCAAATTCGCTAAAATCTCGCTGACTTTTACCAAATCAAGATCTAAGTGCAGGTGTTCCAGCAGCGATATGAGCAGCGGACTGCCATACCGGGAAAAAACATTCAGCACAAGCAATGACGCGCCCAAGGAAATGAGGTTGACCACCACAAATTTGCTCAACAGCTGTCCATGCTTTTTCTCTTTGTTATGGAACGTCCAGTGCTTATTCCAAAGATAGCTGTGCAGCGTTGCCAAAGAATAAGAAACCACTTTCGAGATGTTCCGGTTGAGTCCCAAAAACAGCAGCCCTGCAAAAATCAAGTTGTCCACCAACGTATTGAGTACGCCGACCAGGCAAAACTTGATAAACTTTAAAAACTCTTTTTTTGTATTGTCCTTCATATGTGACATCCCCACTTTTCTTATGTGTATTACAGATAAAATACCCAGCTTTCAAACCAGCGCAGCACACTCGCCACATAGTCCTTTGCCACCGGCATACCGGAAATTACCGGATAGAACAGAATAAACAGCAGCAACACCACGCCCAAATATGCGCCGCAGCCCACGGCGAAACGCCGCCTTGCTATTTCTGTTTTCCTGTCCGCATAGATGGTTTGCAGCGTATATGCCGTCATGATCATTAAAAACGGCGTGCTGGCAAAATAGTGATAAATGAACAACACGCGCGGAATGGGCATCCAAGGCACAATCTGCGATAACAGCGCTAGCACCAAAAACCAGGCTTTCATGTCCTTCTTTTTCAGCGCGATGAACAGTGTCGCGAAGAACGCCACCAGACCGACCCACCAAACTGCCGGGTTCCCGAAACAAGAGATGGTGGAAATTTGTCCCGCGCCCAAATCCTGATAATAGTACCACATGGGTTTGTACATAATGGGCCACGTATACCACATGGACGCATAGGGATGGGACTGTTGCAGCCCATTGTGGTAAGAAAACATGCTTTTCTGGTAGTCCAAAACTTCACGGAAGGTATATGGGTGCCCTTCAATGAACCGGAACGGAATATAGGAGGCGAAGTAAATCGCACAGGGAAGCACGATGAAGCACCCCACGCACCAAAGCAGAATGATTCCCGTCCGCTTGCCATACGCTGCCGCCACCGCTTTTGCCTCGGCGCCTTTTGTCTTTTTCGCCCGCAAATATTCCCGCATCCGTCCCACCATGTGCACGGCAAAGATGGCCGCCAACCCGAAGCCGCTGTAAATCCCCGTCCATTTAGACGCACACGCCAGTCCGAAAAACACACCGCTGCCCAGCAGCGACAACAGCGGCTGCTTCAAGCCCGTTTTCTGGTAGTTGCCCGCATAAAAACAGTACATACAATAGTAGCTGAGCAGGATAAACACCACCGGGTAGGAGTCAATTGTCGCAATTCTGGTCTGCGTGAAATGCATAAAATCAAACGTCAGCAAAAACGCGGCAATAAACGCAAACCATGGCTTTTTCGTGAGCCGGCGCGCCAGCAGGTAAATGGCGAAAATCATGAAGATACCAAACAGATTGCCCATGACCCGCCAGCCAAATGGGTTCATGCCAAATACTACCGTGCCCAGCGCAATGAACAGCTTGCCGAGCGGCGGGTGTGACGTTTCCGTCGGTTCAATACCATGCACGTTTTCATACGCCGTGCGCGCGTGGTAAATCTCGTCGAAATAGGTGCCGTTCTGAAAGGACGGCATGGACACCACCAGGTTTTGTTCATCCATCAATTTTTCCGGCGTCTCGCACCCGGTGATGGACTGGATCGTGAGCTGCCGGTCATTTTCGTCAAACAGCCCCACTTCATACAAATACGCCTTGTTGTTTTCTTTCGGTATCATTTTAATATACTGTGCGCGGGCGTCTACCGTCTGGGACACCCATTGGAATACGTTGGTGTTGCTCTGCCCGTCGAGATCCTCCCAAGTCTGCCCGTCCAGCGAATAGGATATGTCATAATCCGTAATGGTCTGCCCGCGGAAAAAATTCAGCTTCGCCACATTTTCCGGCTGCGCCAACGCAATGACAAACTGGTCGTCTTTCACGTTGCGGATAAACGTTTCCGGCGCGGAGCGGTCGCCCAATCCCACAAAGGACAATACGCCGTACACCACCAGCAGGATACCCAGCAGCAACGCGTCCAGCCTGCCCCAGCGCACCGGGGCATCGGGCTGCTTTATTTGAAAAGTCGTTTGATTATTTTTTGATGGCTGTTTCAAATCGTTTCCCTCCAAAGCAATAGTAGGCCAGCGGAATAAACGCCGCCAGGTTCAAGATGGAAATGGCAATCATAAACACGTCGTGCGCCGGAATGTGATATACCGGCTGCGCCTGTAATGACAGGAACAGGACATAACCGATGTTCAAAAATGCGGTAAAGCTGAAGAGACCAAAGAAGTGCCGAAGCGCCGCCTTGTTTTCCAGCAGATAGGCCACCAGCAGCAATGTGAGACTGGGCAGAATGTAGCGTTCATGCATTTTGGTGCCCAGTAGGCACAGCCCGATATTCAAAAATGCCGCCGCCGTCAAAACGCCCCGTTTGAAATACACATATGCGCTGGCGAGTACCACCGCCGCCATCAGCACTACGCCCCACACCTGATACGGTATGCCCAGCATCGTATCTTCAATTGCAACAAAGTTGCCGCCAAACACTGCATATAGGTTAAAGGTGTTGAGCGTCGCATAATTATAAGAAGACAACGTGCCGGTATAGAGTTTGAATACCCAGTTCCACTCCTGTCCCCCCCACGAGAACGGAAGTACGCCCACAGCAAACACCAGTATTCCGACGCCCACACATTTTACGGTTGTCAGCCATGCGCCTTTTTCTTTTTTCACAAACAAGTCAATAATATACCACAGGTAAATCGGGAAAAAGACCAGTGCCTGCGGTTTGACCAGCAGCGCCACTGCATAGGCAATGGTCGAAGCGATTCGGCGGTTTTCCCGAAGCCAGTAAAACGCCAGCAGCAGGAAAAAGACGAACACGCCGTCCACCTGTCCCCACAGGGACGCTGTGGTGATAAACGCCGGGTGAAACGCATAGACCGCTGCCAGTGCCAATCCGGCGGTTTGTTTTTCTTTTTTGCAGGCAATGCGCCAAATCAGATAGGCGGTGCCCAAATCAAACAGCGTCGCGGGCAGCTTCAGCAACATCAAAAATACGCCGCTGTCCGCCGAAAGCGAAAATAGCTGCCGCAGCATACCGATGAGATACAGAATATACATGTATCCCGGCGGATAGTCCAAAAAAATATCGTTTTGCGCCGCATAGGCATACATGTGAGGGATACCTTGTGAGAACGCCATATCGCCCCACGCCGTAAAACAGCCCACATCGACGCTGTAGCCGCGCACCGACGCCGCCAGCGCCAGCCGCAGCACCAAAGCCGCTGCCAAAATCACCCATAGTTTTATGTTTCCTTTGTCGCGAAAGAGCTTGTCCCGGTATTTCCAGCACAGCATCATGCCGAAAAACAGGACGCTGCCGCAAAGTATCAAAGCAATCATTCTGTTCCCTCAATTCCAAGTTGTTTACATTCCTCTTTTGTCAACGGACGGTATTCTCCCGGCGCCAGGGCTTCGTCCAGCGGTACCGCCCCGAACCGGATTCGTTTCAGGTAGCAGACGCGGTTGCCCACCGCTTCAAACATGCGTTTTACCTGATGGAATTTTCCTTCATATATAGTGAGACGGATTTGCCGCGGGTCCGTTTCGTCCAGCACGAGCTGCGCGGGCATAGTCCGATACCCGTCCTCCAGCGTCACGCCCGCCTCAAACGCCTCAATATATGCGGGGTCCGCCGCTTGCGCAAGCTGCGCCAGATAGGTTTTGGGCACGTGCCGCCTTGGAGACAGCAGACGATGCGCCGCCTGCCCGTCGTTGGTGAGCAGCAGAAGCCCTTCTGTGTCGCGGTCCAGCCGCCC
>CBCTHD010000131.1:0-6434 GCA_965146615.1 uncultured Clostridia bacterium | reverse complement strand
ATAATAAAGAACAATGGATGAATCGTCCATGCTTTCCAATGGCAATGCCTCGACGTCGGTAACAATATCGACATTGCTGGTTTTAAAGACATTTGCGTCCGCACCAACAATGATACGGGTTTCCACCTCGCCGGACGTGGTAATGTTATAGCTGACGTGGGTAACGTCGCAGAGCGCTTTGACGCTGCAGCCCGGTTCTCCACCGGAGCAATCTAATTCCATGTGAAAAGGAACTTCTTCTTTGTAATTGCTCAGCAGATTGTCTTCTCGTTCCGAGATGTATAGCACGTAGGTATCAATGCTGCCGTCGATGACGACGCGTCCGCCCTGAATGGCAGCGGTGTTGATATAGGGCTTGGCGACAACATTATATACCTGCGTCAAAGGCGGAAATTCCGACGGAATGGAAATAGCCGCCTTTACCGTGGACTCTCCGCTGACATAATCGTTCATTTCTTGGAGTTCTACACAGGAGGTTGTTAATTTCAGGTCGTTCTGTGTGGAATAGGCGTCATAGACCGCTTCCGCTTCCGTCACTTCATCCGAACTGATTTGTATGCCCAGCTTCACGTCCATAACGATGTTACGCAGGTCTCCATCCACATCGGCAGCTGCTTTGAAATCAGCGGATTGCACCAGAAAAGAAACATGGGTATTTTGCGTTTCCGAAATACCGTCTGCATCTAATATTTCTGTAAACGGTACTTCATGGCAGGTACATACCGGCATGGATTCGTTTTCCGCGCTGTACAATGTGCAGACCACCAATTCCCCTTTGGTGACGACCTTATTGCTGATGACCTTCACATCTTTGCCGCGAATGGTAACGTCCGATTTAATCAAAGACTGAATGGTCGGCTGCCCGACCGGTACGGCGAGTGTATCTGCAATGGAAATATCACAGGTGCGGTCAATTACGCGGCGGCTGGTGCGAAATGTACGTTTTTTCAGCTCCACATCATCGCCTGCAATGTCGGTAATGGTAGAAATTTTCTGGTTTTCTACCAGGTTAATGTCCAGCCCTACTACTGTTTTAATACCAATTTTCCGGCTGTTAATCATAGAAAATTCCACATGCTCCACATCGCTCAGCACACTGCACAGCATACCCTGTTTGGCACTGGCGTTTTCCTCAATATGGTTAAACGGTGCAGAGGTAATGATGCTGGTGATACCGGTTGCGGAATCGGGAATGTACAGAATCTTATAATCCACCTTTCCGGTAATGGTAATACGGTCGTTTTGCACTTCAAAATGCTGTACGGCAGCGTTTGCGTCAACCTGTAGGATTTTGAGTAGATCCGGCTGATAGTCAGGCACAATAACATCATAGTCGGCAAGTACCTGTGGCGATAATTCTATCATATGATTGACTTCATATTCACTTCTGGTTACTTCTGTTTCCATAAATCCGTCTCCTCCCTTGTTGTTCATTCTATATTCCAATATATGTGCGAGCAAGCTATAATATGTTTACAAATTGGAGGATATGCAAAAAAGGAGCTGCGACAAATGAATTTTTTCATTTGTCGCAGCTCTTTGTATCGGGACAATACAATCCCTTTATCTTAATATGGTATTTTGACTTCGTTTCACTTTGTCCTCACCAAGTTGTTCTATCAGCCAGGAAAGAACGGCATCTCCATCCTCGCAATGCTTGACGGAAAAATCAATCTCCAAAGTTTTATCTGTATCCATTTTAAATTTTAAAAGCGGTATTCTTTTTGTACCAACAAGACGAAACCGTTCTTCTACCGTTTCGATTTGTTCCAGCGGAACGAAAAGAAGCCGACGCTTATTGCGGCAAACAAGACAGGTTTTCAATAAGTGAATTTCGCCGTAAGCAACTTGATAAATTGGGTGTGCTGCGTCATATTCTCTCTCGACTTGATTTTGCCAGCTTTCCGAGTATTGCCCGCAAGTGTGCTGAAAACTACTGGCGGCTTGCTTACACATGCGGAGTGTAAAGGCGATTATGATAAGAGGAATGGTGAGAAGCAAGAAAGGCGACATATGTGTATAAAAAATAAGATAAGCCAGTGCAGCCGCCAATAAAATCGTCAGTATAGCAAGCGATTTTAATTCTTTGGTAATAAAATCATTGGTCATACTTTTCATTTTGCGTCAACCTCTCATAATCGATGAATGGGAATCAGCCAACTGACAGCGGAACCATGGCAGCTTATTTAATATGAGTGGCAAATTCCGCCGCATACTGCCGGACAGCGTCAAAGTCTGCATCGGTTGGTCGAAACAAAATTTTTATCGGTTCGCCGATTACGTTCAATTTCAGTCCGCGGAGCCGCTCTGCAAGCATACCGCACGCTTCACCACTCCAGCCATAGGAGCCGAATACCGCGCAAGGCTTTCCTTTGTTTGAAATAACGTCGATCATAGACAGCATGTCCCAAATCGGTTTCAACGCATCGCGATTGATGGTGGGAGAACCAAACAGCAGTGCGTCGGCTTGTTCCAGTTTTTCCCGTAAGAATCCATAGTCATGGTCAATGACATCAAATGCTTCCGTCTGCACGCCATTTTCTGTCAGTGCTTCACACAGCGCATTTGCCAATTGGCGCGTGTATCCATAAGCAGATACGTAAAAAATAGCGGCAGATTTTCCCGCTTTCGGCTGCGGTGTGCTCCACGCGCGGTATAAATCCAGGTTTTGCTGGACGCGCTGCCGCAAGATGGGACCGTGGCTGGTGCAAACCGTTGTGAAATCAAATGGAGCAATTTTCGCCAGGCCGTTTAACACAAACGGTTTGAAAGGACCAAAAATAGCATCATAGTATTCTTTCAGTGCAATGTCATATTTTTGAGGATACACAATCTTTTCGTCAAAAATATGTGGCTCGCAGTAGTGACAACCAAAGACATCGCAGCTAAAGAGCACTTTGTCCGCTGCCAGATACGTAAACATGGAATCCGGCCAGTGCAGATTGGGAGCAATCGCAAATTCCAAAACAACGCCGCCGCCCAAATCAAGTTGGTCTTTGTCTTTCACAGCCTGGCTTTTGAACGATGCATTGGTAATACCGCCTATGTTCTTAATACCTGCGCCGGTTGCAATCACTGTGATATTGGGGTTTTGCTGAAAAAGTTCGGATAGACAGCCGGAATGGTCCGGTTCCGTATGGTTTAAAATCACATAGTCAATATCCGAAATTGACGTGAGTTCTTGGATTTGCTCCAAATAATCTGCGCAAAAGGTTTCGTGAACCGCTTCCACCAACGCTGTTTTTTCCCCTTTGATAAGATATGCATTATAAGACGTACCAAAGTCGGTTTTCATAATAATGTCAAATACGCGCAGGTTGGGATTGAGCGCGCCAACATAATAAACATGGTCTGTGACTTGTATCATAAAAATTGCCTCCTGTTCTATAAAACGGCAGGCAGTTGAACAAAACAACTGCCTGCCTTTCGTATAGGAGAGACCGAACAGAGTTCGTCTCTCCTATACTTAGTGGTTATTCTGAGATTTGGCTAAAAGCAGATTTGTCCAATCCGCAAACGGGACATACCCAATCGTCCGGCAGATCGTCAAATTTTGTTCCAGCGGCAATACCGTTCTCCGGATCGCCCAATTCCTCATCGTAGATGTACCCACATACACATTCATATTTTGCCATATAAAACCCTCCTGTCATAAAATCATACCGATTGAGTGTAAGATTATGATACTACAAACTGCATGAAAATGCAAGTATTTTTTAAAATATTTTAAAAGTTTGTGCAAGTTTGACAACTTCATGCATATACTGTAGATAACAATGATTAGTATGGCGACCTATTTACAAAAATATACAGGGAGGAACGAAAAACACAATGCTACAACATAGAAAGGAATTAGAACATACGGAGAAACATGGGAATAATACGCCGCGAGAGGAAAAAAAATTTGAAATGGAAGACATTGATGATTTGATTTTCCGCGATAGTTACGATATAAAAACACATTCAGAACGATAACAAAGGAGTCCTTCGGCAAACAGTACCGAAGGCTTTTTTTATGTCCATTTGTATAAATTTCCCTGAAATTCTCATAATTTCCGAAAAAGCCGGGCACGATAAAAAGGAATATCATGCCGCGGCAGAAAGCGGCAAAGGAAATGGATGGAGAATCTACGTGCGAATAAAAACATGGAAAAAAACACTTTGGCAGCAGGAAGCTGGTATCCGGCGGACGTATGAAAGAGTGCAGAAAAACACCGAAAACGGAAAAACCGTCTGTGCTGCCGGACAGTGGTTATACGATAATTATTATTTCATACAGCAGCAAATCAATCTATTAAAAGAAACGTTTCCCTGGCGTGCAGTCCGGCGTTTGCCCGAAGAGGGACAACGACCGCGTGTATTTACGCGCGCAAAAAAAATTCTGGACCACAATACCACGCTGCAGGAGGAAACGCTGGCAAGGCAACTTTCTGGGTGGCGGGATTGGCAGTGTGAAGAACTATGCTTACTGCCGGACGTTATGCGGCTGGTATGTGTGTGGCGGATTGCGGACTTGTGTGGGCTGGTGGAACAGACACAGACCGCGTATGATCTAGCAATGCGTGGAGAAACCGCAGGTTTGCAAGGCGCCAGCCTGCTTCCGCTCCCAGGGCAGCCGCTGCAGCGGCGCACGTATGCACAGCATTTGGCACAGCGTCTGCTGCAGCGGGGCAGTGCGGGGCAACAGACATTACAGCAGCTGCGGCAGCAGTTGGAGAAGATGGGACTGGATCTGGAAGCGCTTTGCGCGGAAGAATACGAATGGCAGGCAAAATGCCAGGCACGCATGGGAGAAGCGGTTCGCGCACTCATGAACGTGCGGGACGTGGATTGGCGTATGCTATTTGAACAGGCATGTCCGGCAGAACAAACGCTGCTGCAAGACCCGGCCGGTATCTATGAAAAAATGGACTTGGAAAGCAAAAATCTTTACATCGACGAACTCGTTCGCCTTGCGAAAAAAATGCACCAAAATGATTTAGTGATTGCACAAAGGGCATTGGCGTTGGCGTCCCGGGGACAGGGGGAAAAAGCGCGGCATGTCGGATATTATCTGGTCGGAGAAGGGCGTCCTTTTCTGACGGGCAGACGGGAATTGAAAACGACAACGCGATACATGATGGCGGTTCTAGCTGTCACGCTGTCGCTAACTGCTGCGGTTGGCATTTGGATGCACTCTTTATTTGCTGCAGCCGCTTTACTATTGCCATTGTTCCAGATTGCCACGCATTTGACACGGCGGATTTTACGTCCAAAGGGAAGGCGGCACAACGTGGTAAAGTTGGACGTTACAAAGTGCAAAGAAATCCCTTCGGTGTTGCTGGTGGTACCGGCACTGGTTTCCGGTGTACAACGGGGACAAGAGTTGCTGCGGCAGCTGGAGGAATATTCCTATGCCTGCCGCCTGCCCGGCATATATTTTGCGTTGGCGGGGGATTTAAAAGAAGCGCAGAAACAAAAACTGCCGGAAGATGATGAAATTGCGTCGGTTCTTTGCGCTGCGGTACATCGAATGAACCGGGAGCAGGGACAGGAGAAGTTTTTTTATTTGCAGCGCGCGCGGCGATATTTACAGCCGCAAAAGTGTTATACCGGCTGGGAGCGTAAACGCGGCGCCCTAATGGAATTGAACCGGCTGATAGCCGGGCAGGAAACCGAATATACCGTACAAAGCGGAAAGCTACCTCATATTGACTATGTTCTGACGCTGGATGCCGACACGGTACTGCCTTATGGCGCGGCAGCAAAGCTCATCGGCGCAGTTATGCATCCGCTGAACCGTCCGCATGTGGAGAACGGCATCGTGACAAAAGGATATGGTATTATCAAGCCGGGGGAAAGCATTTCTGTGGAAGCGGCGGACCGGACAAAGTTTACCAGAATTTTTGCTGGCCGCGGCGGTATCAGCCGGTATGCGGCACCGGCAGATTTTTATCAGCTTGCCTTTGGGGAAAGCATTTATATGGGGAAAGGAATTTATGACCCAAAGCTGTTTTTGCAGCTGCTTAGCGACGCGGTGCCAGACCACCGCGTCCTGAGCCACGACTTGCTGGAAGGGGCGTTTGTCCGCTGCGGCTATGCGGCGGACGTAACGTTCCTGGAATCTTATCCGGCGCAGTATCTATCATTTATGCAGCGGGAACATCGCTGGATACGTGGGGATTGGCAATTGCTGCCCTTTTTGCTGCCCCGTATTCGTAACCGAAAGGGACAAAAGAAACGCAATCCCATTTCTGCACTTTCCAAGTGGGAAATTTTGGACAATTTAATTCGCAGCCTGGTGCCGGTGCTGCAATTATGGGCGCTGCGTATGGCGCCGTTTCATGGCGGCTGGAAGTTAATAGCAGCGGCAGTGACGACGGTATTTTCTCCGGCAATCCTTTCGACCGTGCAAATCATAGTACATCGAAATCCATGCTGGAAAAACGCCGGAC
>CBCTHD010000130.1:0-6462 GCA_965146615.1 uncultured Clostridia bacterium | reverse complement strand
GTTCCATTTTGCTCTGCGGGGAGAGAGTCAACGCGGATTATGTGCGGCAGGTCATTAACCTGACGCAGACCACCAGCGGGTCTTATTTGCTGCTGTCCTCCTTGGATTTGGCGCGCCGTAACCTTAGCTTGCACGGTAAGGAAATGTTTGAAAAAACGGTGGACTTCGTGTCCTATGCGCGGGAAGAAATTAATCGGCTGGGCGGGTATTATGCTTTCGGTGAAGAACTGGTCGACGGGGACGCCGTGTTTGCATTTGACCCGACTAAATTATCTGTTCATACGCGTGAAATCGGGCTGGCAGGCATCGAGGTGTATGACCTGCTGCGGGACGAATATGATATTCAAATTGAATTTGGCGACATTGGCAATATTTTGGCAATTGTATCCGCAGGAGACCGGGCGTTGGAAATAGAACGGTTTATTGCCGCGCTCTACGAAATCAAGCGGCTGCATGCCAAAAATCCGGCGGGGTTGTTTGACCATGAATACATCAACCCGGAAATTGTGTGTCCGCCGCAGCAGGCATTTTATGCGAATACGGTATCTCTGCCAATTGAACAGAGCGAAGGCAGGGTCGGGGGAGAATTTGTGATGTGCTATCCGCCGGGCATCCCGATTTTGGCGCCGGGCGAACGCATTACCGGAGAAATCCTGCGCTATATTGCCTATGCAAAGGAAAAAGGATGCTTTTTGACAGGAACGCAGGATCTGGAAATCGAACGGATTAACGTGGTGGAGGGACTGTAAGTGGAATTGTGGTATACGGAAAATCACACGAAAAACGTGAAGTTTTCCATGAAAATAGACCGGCAGTTGGTTTCGAAAAAAAGCCGCTACCAGAGAATTGACGTATTGGAGTCAAAAGAATTTGGCAGAATATTAACATTAGACGGCTATCTGATGATTACAGAAAAGGATGAATTTATTTATCATGAAATGATAACGCATGTCCCGATGGCGGTGCATCCGCATGTGCGCAACGTGTTGGTTATCGGCGCCGGAGACGGCGGAACAATCCGGGAACTCACGCGATACCCTTCTATCGAACACATTGATATGGTGGAAATCGACCGGGAGGTGGTGGAGGTTTGCAAGGCGTATTTGCCCCAAACGGCGTGTAGTCTGGACGACCCGCGGCTGGATATGTACTTTGAAGATGGACTGAAATTTGTCAGAACCCAGCAGGAGACATACGATTTGATTATTGTTGACTCCACAGACCCGTTTGGGCCGGGGGAGGGATTGTTTACCAAGGAGTTTTACGGCAACTGTTATAAAGCCTTAAAAGAGGACGGGATACTGATTAACCAGCATGAAAGCCCCTATTATCCGGAGGATGCAAAAACGATGCGGCGGGCGCATCAGCGTATCTGTGCGGCATTCCCTATCAGCATGGTCTATCAGCTGCACATTCCAACCTATCCGTCCGGTCATTGGCTGTTTGGGTTTGCTTCGAAAAAATATCATCCGATTGAGGATTTGCGGGCGCAGGAATGGAATGCGCTGGGCATCAAAACACGGTATTATAATACGGAATTGCACAAAGGGTGCTTTGCTATTCCAAACTATGTGAAGGAGTTGCTGGACGATTGATGGAGAAAAATATACACACATTTATTGCTTGTGACCATGCTTATGAGGATAGCAATATTGTTCTGTTCGGTGCACCGTTTGACAGCACGACGTCTTACCGCCCCGGCACGCGGTTTGCCAGCAGCGCCATACGCGGTGAGAGCTTCGGTCTGGAAACTTACAGTCCTTATCTGGACCGTGATTTAACGGATATTCAGGTGTATGACGGTGGGGATTTGGAGCTTCCGTTCGGCAGTCCGCAAAAAGCGCTGGAGGATATTGAGGCGTATACAAAACAGGTTTTGCGGGACGGGAAACTGCCGCTGATGATTGGCGGGGAACATTTGGTGACGCTTGGCGCGGTTCGTGCCGCCAGCGCGCAGTATCCGGATTTGCATATTCTCCATTTTGATGCACATGCGGATTTGCGTGACGATTATTTAGGAGTCATGCTGTCTCATGCGACGGTCATGCACCGCTGCTGGGAGCTTGTTGGAAATGGCAGAATTTTTCAATTTGGTATTCGTAGCGGAGACCGAAGCGAGTTTATCTGGGGAAAGGAGCATGTCTCCACCTGTAAATTTCATTTTGATACATTGGAAGAAACAGTTCGCTTGCTCGCAGGGAAACCGATTTATTTAACGGTGGATCTGGACGTACTGGATCCGTCGGTATTCCCGGGGACAGGAACGCCGGAAGCGGGCGGCGTCAGCTTTGAGCAATTGCGCCATGCCATTGAAATTGTTGGGAAACAGTGTACGGTGGTAGCGGCGGATATGAATGAATTGTCGCCGATTTACGACCAGTCCGGCGCATCGACGGCGGTTGCGTGTAAAATATTGCGGGAGATGTTACTATCTTTGCATCAATAAACGTTTTCACTGAAAGGAGAAAGGACAAATGGGGAAAGCATTGATTATAGGAGCAGGCGGCGTCGCCAGTGTAGTGGCACATAAATGCTGCCAGAATCCGGACGTATTTGAGGAAATTTGCATTGCCAGCCGCACGCTGTCCAAATGCGAAGCGCTGCGGGACAAGCTCCAAGGCGGAAAGACAAAGGTGAGCGCGGCGCAAGTGGACGCGGACCACACAGAAGAAGTGGTGGCGCTGATCCGGCGGGAAAAGCCGGATATTGTGATTCACGTGGCGCTGCCATATCAGGATTTGACGATCATGGATGCGTGTCTGGAAACCGGTGTGGACTACGTTGATACGGCGAACTATGAACCGCTGGACACGGCGAAATTTGAATATAAATGGCAGTGGGCGTACCGCGAAAAATTTGAAAAGGCGGGCATTACGGCGCTGTTGGGCAGCGGATTTGATCCCGGCGTGACGGGGGTGTTTAGCGCTTATGCGCAAAAACACCATTTTGACGAAATCCATACGATTGATATTTTGGACGCCAATGCGGGCGACCATGGCTATCCGTTTGCGACCAATTTTAATCCAGAAATTAATATCCGCGAAGTGACGGCAAACGGCAGCTATTTTGAAAATGGAAAATTTATCGAGACGGAGCCGATGAGCATTAAACGGGTCTACAATTTTCCGGAAATCGGGGAAAAGGACATGTACCTGCTGCATCATGAAGAAATGGAGTCGCTGGCACTGAATATCAAAGGCATTCAGCGGATTCGCTTCTGGATGACATTTTCGGAAAAATATTTGACGCATCTGCGTGTACTGGAAAATGTGGGCATGACGTCGATTGAACCCATTGAATTTGAAGGAAAACAAATTGTCCCGCTGCAATTTTTGAAAGCGGTTTTACCGGACCCGGCTTCCCTCGGTCCGCGGACGAAAGGAAAAACCAATATCGGCTGTATTTTTACGGGCGTGAAAGACGGAAAAGAAAAAACATACTATTTATATAATGTTTGCGACCATGAAAAGTGTTATGCGGAAGTCGGTTCCCAGGCTGTTTCTTATACGACAGGCGTTCCGGCGATGATTGGCGCGGCAATGGTTATGAGTGGAAAATGGAAAAAGCCGGGCGTTTACAACATAGAAGAATTTGATCCCGATCCGTTCATGGAGGCGTTGAACAAGTTCGGTCTGCCTTGGCAGGAAAGTTTTTCGCCGGACTTGGTGGATTGAGGGAGGCGCGGCATGGAAAAGAACTATGAAGGGCTGCCAACGCCGTGTTATGTGGTGGAGGAAGCGCTTTTGCGGCGCAATTTGGAACTGCTGCGCCGGGTCAAACAGGAGAGCGGCTGCAAAATTTTGCTGGCGCAAAAAGGGTTTTCCATGTTTCGGGTGTATCCGCTGATTGGACAGTATTTGGACGGAACCACTGCCAGCGGTCTGTATGAAGCGAGACTGGGAAAAGAAGAAATGCAGGGTGAAACCCATATTTACGCGCCGGCATACCGTCCGGAGGAGTTTGATGAGATTGTAGCCATTTGCGACCACATTGTGTTCAATTCTTTTGCACAGTGGCAGCAGTTTAAACCGCGCGTCCGGGCGAGTGGACGTAACATTACATGTGGAATCCGTATCAATCCGGAGTATTCGGAAATTGAAACCGATATTTATAATCCCTGTTTTACAGGCTCCAGACTGGGAACAACACTGTCAAAGTTTGAGGAATCGCTGTTAGAGGGCATTGACGGGCTGCATTTTCATACCATGTGCGAACAGAATTCCGATGTTCTTTGGCGCACGGTGCAGGTGATAGATGAAAAATTTGGCCCTTATTTGCAGCGGATGAAATGGGTCAACTTTGGCGGCGGACACCACATCACACGACCGGATTATGATATAGAAACCTTGCTGAAAAGCATTGCATTTATCCGGGATAAATATGATGTACAAATTTATTTGGAGCCGGGGGAAGCGGTGGCGCTGAACACTGGATTTTTAGTTTCAACTGTGTTGGATACACTGGAAAACGGCATGCACCTCGCCATTTTGGATACCTCTGCGGCGTGTCATATGCCGGATGTACTGGAAATGCCTTATCGTCCTGAGATAATCGGCGCAGGAAAACCGGGTGAATTGCCCTATACTTACCGGTTGGGCGGACCGACCTGTCTGGCGGGAGATATTATCGGGGACTACTCGTTTCAGCAGGAACTCAAACCGGGAGATACGTTGGTGTTTTGCGATATGGCGCATTACACGATGGTGAAAAACAACACGTTCAACGGCGTTGGACTTCCGGCAATTGTGCTGCGGCATGAAGACGGAACAAATGAAGTTGTGCGCGAATTTGGATATGAGGATTTTAAAACCAGACTGTCGTGAGCGGTTTTGGAACACGTTTTGCACGGTTTGAAAACTGTTATGAGAAGAAAGGTATTACGATGAATACAATACAGTCACAGCGTTTGCTTTTGCGCCCGGTGGAACCGGGGGACCTAGCTGATGTTTATGAGTATTCCAAGCATCCGGAGGTTGGCTCAAATGCCGGTTGGAAACCACATGAAAGCATAGAAGAGACACGGCAAATTATGAACGAGGTGTTTGTGAACCGGGAAAATGTCTGGGGAATTATATGGAAAGAGAATCAAAAGCTGGTTGGAACGGTTGGTCTGATCAACGATGAAAAACGCAGTTGCGATGCTGTTCTCATGCTGGGATATGCGATTGGAAAGCCATATTGGGGTAATGGGATTATGACGGAGGTCGCGAAAGCAGTGATTGCATACGGCTTTGAAGTGCTAAAGCTGAAGTTGATAACAGCTAATTGTTATCCAACGAATCTGCGTTCCCGCAGAGTTCTTGAAAAATGTGGTATGACCTATGAAGGCTGTCTGCGGATGGTGGAAACATTGTACGATGGCAGAACGATGGATCACCTCTGTTTTTCTATCTCAGAGGAGGAATACCGGAGTCAGAATTATCAAAAGAGATAGGGGCTGTAAAAAAGGCACTTGTTTGCAAAAAATTATCCCGACAAAACCATGATAACTGTGGTTTTTGTCGGGATTTATCATTGTGTGACATTTGCGGTTGTCCGCGTTTTTTAGAGTCTCGTCAGTACAGGTATCTCGTGTTTTGCTATAAAAATAACTTGCCTACTTGGTAAATCAGGCAGGCAACCATATAAGCGGCGCCTGTTTGATAAGCCGCCATGCCCAAGGCAGAACGAAGCGAACCCAGTTCCCGGCGTGAAGCTGCAAAAGCGGCAACACAAGGCATGTATAAAATCGTAAACGCAAGAAAAGAAAATGCGCTCAGCGGTGTAAAGATGGTGGACAACATACTGCTCAATTCTGCGGCGCTGGAAGCACCGGTCAAAACAGTTAATGTGCTGACAACCGTTTCTTTGGCGGTCAGCCCTGTGATGAATGCGGTAGATACCCGCCAGTCATAGAAACCGAGTGGTATAAAGAGCGGTGCAATCAACGAACCGAAAGAGGCCAGTATGCTGTCAGCACTGTTTTCTACCATATGAAACGTCCAGTCAAATCTTTGTAGAAACCAGACGATAATGGCTGCAAGAAATATGACAGTAAAGGCTTTATGCAGAAAATCCTCCGCTTTTTCCCACATGTGTAGCAGAACGCTGCGTACATTGGGAAGTCTATAGGCGGGCAGCTCCATCACAAAGGGCATAGAATTTCCGCGGAATATCGTATGTTTTAACAGCAGTCCGGATAAAATGGCAACCAAGATTCCCGTGATGTAAAGGCTTATCATGATTAAGGCGCTGCGCTGCGGGAAGAATGTCATGGTTATGATGCCATAGATGGGCAATTTTGCGCTGCAAGACATAAAAGGCGTCAAAAGAATTGTCATCTTCCGGTCACGCTCGCTTGACAAAGTTCGTGTCGCCATGATTTCGTGAACACTGCAGACAAATCCAATTAACAAGGGAACTAACGATCGGCCCGAAAGACCGATTTTCCGTAACAGTTTATCCATCAAAAATGCTACACGC
>CBCTHD010000129.1:0-6474 GCA_965146615.1 uncultured Clostridia bacterium | reverse complement strand
GCATTTGGCATTGATCTGGATTTCTATCAAGAAAATGGAGTGGTCAAATATGGGCGCATACAACCTGCATACCGTTCTTTTTTGGAAGAAATGCACAAGTGGTTTGCAGAAGGTCTGTTGGATCAAAATGCGGCTATTTTGGATTATGATCTGACGGTTTCCAAGTTTACCAAGGGAGAATCTGCCGCTACATTTGGCTGGATTGGCTCCCGCATGGGCAAAATCAATAAAGACGGACAGGCAATGGATCCAAACTTCTCTTTAACCGCTGTCCCATTTCCCACACTGCAAGAAGGTGAGCGCCCCAAGTTCACGCCAAAAGAACCGGTTGTCCAAACAAAAGGTGCCGCAGTCAGCAACAAGTGTAAGCATAAAGAACTGGCAATCAAATTTTTGGATTTTGGGTACGGTGAACAGGGAAATTTGTTGATGAACTATGGAACAGAAGGGGTCAGTTATACAATGGAGGACGGACAGCCAACATATACGGAACTCATTTTTAACAACTCTAATGGGCTATCCATCAATGAGGCAATGTTGCTTTATGTGCGCAGTATTTCTACCGGTCCTTATCTACAGAATATTCGATATATTGAACAATATTATACAACGCCGGAACAAAAAGCAGCGCAGGAGCTTTGGAAAGAAACGGATGCCGATTTGCACCGTATGCCACCGATTACGCTGACGGCGGAAGAAAGTGAGGAATATGTCCGACTGATTGGCGCTATTTCAGAATATGCAGAAGATATGGAACTGAGATTCATTTATGGGCAGACTTCGCTTTCTGAATTTGACCAATATATACAGACAATGTACGATTTAGGCGTTGGACGGGCAATTGAGCTTCAGCAGAATGCACTGGAACGTTACAACCGCCGATAATACAACAAAAAGGATGTGGTACAGTTGCCACATCCTTTTTGTTGTATTACCCGCTTTATTTCGCTTCCAGAGTACAGCATAATACTACTATCAACAGTTCGTCTATTTTTTTCTTTTACAAAACGGTTCCGGAAATTTTGATGATTTTTTGTGATGTTCTATGCAGGAATCACATGCCCCATGCCGCACGCATTTTTTCCAGCGGCAATTACACTTTTTTGTTATCACTTCTTCTTTTGTCTGCTGCCAATCTGCTTCTCTAAATCCAGCCAAAACCAAATTTTCTCCAATTAGCAGCGGACGTTTGACCAACATCCCATTGGTGCTCAACAAAGCAATCTGCTGTTCTTCTGTCATCTCCGGTAATTTATCTTTCAGACCCATTTCGCGGTACAGTATCCCACTGGTATTAAAGAAACGACGTAGGGGAAGACCGCTTCGTTTCACCCACACGGTCAATTCCTCAGCAGTAGGATTGTTTTCAACAATATTGCGGTCTGTGTATGGAATACCATTTTCCTCCAGCCATTTCTTTGCCTTTTTGCAAGTACTACACTTAGGATATTCCACAAATAAATAGTTCATTTTATTTCCTCCTTATTTCCATCTAAGTCCTTTCGGATAATGATTTTTTATCATATCGCCACTCTGTTTGCCGAGCCCCAAGCTATAGCCGTCCACAACAATTAAACACCAACCTTTTACCCCTTCCGCCATTATCGTTTCCCCTCTTAAATAGGCGGCTATCTCTGGTGAATTCGCTGTAAAATGAACGCTCCGGGCAAAGTCTTGCGGGTTCGACGCCAGCGCTAGTGCGTGAGACGGTTCAAAACGATTTTTCTTCACCGTGCCAAGCTGCATTCCAGGACGCACTACTTTTAGCCGTGTCATGTCCGCCATTTCCGGCGGAACAATATATAACGATTCCCCAAATAAAGAACGTTCTCCATCTAGGCTTGTCCTTAAATATGCTTTCTCAAACGCTTGGTACTGCTGCAATCTATCGCGTTCTATCGGCTTTGGGCGATAAAGCTGCACATTCCCCGTTTCTCCTTCTTCTTTGCGCAGTACAGCGATAAAATGTCCCTCTCCCCGCAACCGATGTGGCCACAAACGAACTGTCTCACGGAGCTCCTCTCTCCCATCCACCCATTCCGGTCGTCCCTGAGAAAACAAAGCGTTCCTATGCAGCTTTTGTATTCGAAAATGTGGCTGCTCCTGACAGAACTGTTCCAACACGCTTTCATTTTCCTCTGGCGAGAAGGTACAGGTAGAATATACCAATCTTCCTTCCGGCCGCAGCATGGAAGCGGCGGCGCGTAAAATTTCCAATTGGCGTGCAGCACAAATTTCTACATTTGATTGGCTCCATTCTTCCGCAGCAATTGGATTTTTCCGAAACATTCCTTCACCGGAGCACGGCGCATCAACCAACACTCTATCAAAATATGCCGGAAAACGCTCTGCCAGCCGCTGTGGTGATTCATTTGTCACAACCGCGTTACAAATACCCATTCGTTCCACATTTTGTGACAGTATCTTTGCCCGTCCCGAATGAAATTCGTTAGCCAACAAAAATCCCTTTCCTTGCAGTTTATCGGCAATTTGTGTCGTTTTCCCGCCGGGCGCTGCACACAAATCCAAAATCATTTCCCCAGGCTGCGGATCCAGCAATTCCACAACTGCCATTGCGCTTGGCTCTTGAATGTAGTAAAGTCCCGCTTCATGATAAGGATGCTTTCCCGGGCGCTGCTGCTCCGATTAATAATACCCCTGCTGCGCCCATGGTATTTTTTCAAGCTCAAATGGAGCTTGTTTTAATAATTTTTCCGGAATCACCTTTCTTGTGTTCAGACGCAACCCCTGAATTCGTGGCTGTTGGTAGCTCGCATAAAACGCCTGGTATTCATCGCCCAGCAGATGCTTCATACGCTCACAAAAAGCAGACGGTATCTCCGCCATTGCACTCTTCCTTTCATTCAATTCATATAGTGGCATATTTTTATTGTTTCGCTCACTATAATTGTATTTATTCATATTTGATTGCTTTTAATCGGATTCTGACATAATCCGCATACCAAGTGCCGTCGCGATATAACAGAGACCGCAGTTTTTCCACCGCTTCCGCAATAATTTCTTCTTTTTGCGTCACCTGCATTCCTTCAAACGGCGCCTTAACAAACATTTTAATCCAGTTCGCCAAGCCGTTTTCTCCCTGTAATTTTGTCATTCGCTCAAACATTGTCGCATAGACGACATGTAATTCGTGCCGCTCTACCAACGGCGCATATTCGCCGATTGTCGGAAAATAAAAGGTGCGCGGATATTTTAAACCTCTTTTCCGAAAACACCAATCCAATGCTCCGTGTATGGTTTCGCAGCATCCTTGTCCGCCAAATTCACAAACTAGCACGCCGCCAGGCATTAGTGCTCTCGAAATGCCCTCCAAAAGTGCATCCTGGTCATCAATCCAGTGAAACACTGCATTGGAAAACACGGCGTCATATTCTTCCTCTGTCTCTAGCGCACACGCGTCTTTCTTAATAAATGGTATCCCTGGATACTCTTTTCTGGCAGTCTCCAACATCTGTTCCGACATATCGATTCCAATGACTTCTGCACCGGATTCTTTTATTTTTGCCGTTAGTTGTCCTGTACCACAACCAATATCTAAAAC
The DNA here is from genome assembly GCA_965146615.1 of uncultured Clostridia bacterium. GTDB lineage: Bacteria > Bacillota > Clostridia > RUG12999 > RUG12999 > JAAWTG01. The sequence goes on along the minus strand of CBCTHD010000129.1, from coordinate 2,912 downwards.
TTTCATCCCCTTGTGCAGCTCTAAAAGCGCCAACACATCCTCTCCATAATCCGGTACAAAACGGAAGTCCTTATTATATTGTGTTGCGTCCCACCCAATGTTCATTTCTATCCGCCTTTCTATCCAATTGTAATTGTTTATTCCATCTGTTTATGCTTCATGCGCTCCAGCCATTGCTCTTTTATGAGACTCTCTATATCATTATTATTTTGTAAACACTTCCCGTACAGTTAAAACATCTCCATCCACAGAAAACCGTATTTCCAACCCGGCATATTCCATACCATAAATTCGCCGGGCATCGTGCTGATAAGAAGGTCGCGGATCCTGCGCTAATATGTCCATAACAGCCTGTTGGTGCGCTTCAGGAATCCGTTGTAGCAGCTCCTGTGAACAGTTTACCGTAAGCAACTGCCTTTTCACCTCATCTGTAAAACCGCCGGTTGCCATGGGCTGACTGTCCGTATAGGGCAAGTACGGCTTAATGTCATAAATCGGCGTACCATCCAGAAGGTCCGCCCCCAACACACAGAGCATCGGCGCATTCTCCCCTTGCCAGACGATTCGTTCCAGTTTCACACAAGATAAACCAATAGGATTTGGACGAAACGGCGAGCGCGTTGCAAAGACACCCATCCGTTGATTTCCGCCAAGTCTCGGCGGACGAACCGTAGGCGACCATTCGCTTCGAATGGCTTGGGAGAATTCCCACAAAAGCCAGATGTGTGAGAACGCCTCAAGTCCCCTTAATGCGTCAGCATTGCGAAATTCCTCTTCAAAGACGATCGTTGCTTTCAGTGATTCCACAAGCCCACTCTGTCTAGGAATGCCAAACTTTGTGGAAAAATCGGTATGAATTTTTGCAATTGTTTTCATCATATCCCCCTGTCCATGAAACTGTAAATTTCAGAACCGTCGTGTCCCTGTGCCAATAGACAAACGGATTCTATATGACACGAGGAGACGGAAAGTACATCGTTGCTCCCTCACTTCGTCCGGCTCAGTCTGCATCCTTTTTAAGCGTTTCTTAGCAGCAGGGAGCCTATTGATATAACCATCTGGCCATCTTTTAAAACTCTTTCATTTCAGTAAATGCCACACCGGATTCTGTTGCAATTCCAGCATATAGTACGTCGTTGTCTTTCCCGGTTTCTATATAATGTTTTACAACATAGTGTGCCGTAAACGGCATTTCAGGCGTATTTCTCAATAATTCCTCCATCTGAAACCATTTCATGTTGCCTTCATTGCTCGTAATTACTTTCTCGCTGTCTATCAGATCAGCAAAAAAATAATAATTCTGCCGTATTTCATCGTTCTTCAACCGAAGTGTAACATACCGTAAAGACAGCCTGTCTATTTCTTGCTCCACAAGTCCCGTTTCTTCATATAATTCCCGCATAACACAAGCCTTTGCGTCGTTCAGTTCTTCTTTCTCAAAATGCCCTCCTGCCGAAGCGGTATAAGAATCAGGAACCACTTTGGAACCAATTCGATACAAAAGCAACAGCTTACTTCCATGCCGCAAATACAGGCTTGTCATACTCCTGAGTTTCCCATCCATGTAGTTTTCCTCCTATAGTTACACAACTATTACTACTCCCTTGACATCATTTCTACTCATTCAATGGTATTATCAAATTCTCACAAATAATAATAAAATACAAGTATATCTGATACTATGGTTACCATCGAATAGTATGCTTTGAATATTGCACACTTTCAACATTGGAGAACCCTTTACTTAAAATATACTTATTTAATGTTTCTAAATATGTATCATAATTAATAGGCAAATTCCTTGTAACAGGAGAAATTGTTATCCCCTTTAAAGAATTCTGAAGTAAATTATTTTCATCATCGTCCTTAAAAGTTATATATGGACAAATAAAATCACCTGACATAATATGCTTCACAGTATATTCTTCCTTTTTCGTCTTTCCCGGATTTATATTATATTCAAAATAAACTACCCTATGTTCATCTTCATACTCATAAGTATCACTTTTTATTAATGCAGATAGCACTAACATATAAAGAGACAGATCATGTTTCCAATAATAAAAATTATTAAGTTTTGAATCATTTTCAAAAATTTTCTGAAAAATCTTATCAGAAGACATCTTATCATTAATTTCTTTATTTTTTAACAAATACTCTAAAGTTGCTATATAACTCTTCATATATGTATTAATAAATTGCTTAAGCCCTGTCGTCGAATATAGTTGGGCCGCTTCATAATTTGATTTTTCATTGATAAATAAATGATGATCTTTAAAAATATTATCTGATTCTTTATTTATCAAAGTAAAATCTGAGAAGGTAGGAACATTTATTTTTTCAATACCAGATTCACTATTAGCATAAATAACGTGGGACTCTGCCAATAATTCTTTTTCGGAAATGAATGTCTTTTTCAATGATTTGATAAGCCCTTCTATAGAAAAATTTAATTCCATCCCACCTTGCCCATAATAATTCCACATATTCATGCCATCATCTATTTGTGTCAATGACATAACATACAAAGAAATATGTTTGTGAATATATTCAATATAATGTATCAAATCACATCCCTTCTCTGTATATATTTTATTAACTATCTCTTGATTATCTTTAACTAATGAAATTATGTCTGAAAGTATTTCCGCATGAGAATTTATATACTTTTCAACTAATGTAATAAAAAGGTGACAATCTGCAGGATCATTCAGAAAATCTGATTTTGTCATTCTAATTGAATTATTATTCATTATTCCTTCAAAACCACTTACATTCGTATAATGATATAAATTTCTCATTTCACTCATCCTTTCACATTTTCATCTAATTTTGGCAACTTATTTAAACTTATCTTTTTCATTGTTTGTAGCTTCTGTATAACTAATTACCGCAGTAATTCCATATGTCCC
>CBCTHD010000128.1:0-6475 GCA_965146615.1 uncultured Clostridia bacterium | reverse complement strand
CCGCGAAGAATTTCTGAAGATGGCCATGGCAGTATCCTCTTTGAACGCGGAATCCGGTTCCAGCAGCTTTTCCGATGTGGCAGCCGGCGCATGGTATGAGCCTTATGTGACCGCAGCGGCGGATTTCGGAATTGTCCGGGGTAAAGAAGATGGCAGCTTCGGTATTGGCGAGCCTATTGTCCGACAGGATGCCGCAGTGATGCTGCTAGGCGTGTTGAGGGCTGCGGGACAGTCCATACCATCTGAGGGCAGCATTGCCTACACAGATGCGTCAGAGATTGCGGCTTATGCCCAGGAGGCAGTTTCGGCCTTAACGGAACTGGGTATTCTAAACGGAATGCCCGGCGGTCTGTTTGCGCCCGGTGCAACTTGTACGCGGGCCGAGGCGGCTAAGATGATGGTTGGTATCATGGAGGTGATTCGATGAAAAGGTGGATTGCATGCTTTCTAACGGTCTGCATTGTCTGCACCGCAGGTAGTTTTGTCCTGGGAACTGATGTTGAGCAGGGGACGGAACAAACAGTCCAAGCAGCGGCAAATTTGGAATTTTTGAATTGCTTGGGGATTTTGGTTTTTGAGGATGATGAATTTGACGGCAGCGCAGAAATGACTAGGGGGGAATTTGCAAGGCAAGCGGCCCTGCTGCTCAATGAATCAGAGGAATTGTATGAAACGCTGGAAAGCCCCTATACAGATGTAGACAGCTATACAGACGGTGTGGGCGCGATTTTGATGCTTACAGAGCGAAAGTTATTTAACGGTTATGGAGACGGTACTTTCCGACCGGACGACGGAATCAGCACGGACGAAGCTGCCACGGTAGCTACGCGGATGTTAGGCTACTCGGTTATAGATAGCAGCGTGGATTTTTTGCGGGTGAAAAGCAGCTTGGGGTTTTCGGAGATCCGGCCCTTGACCTACAGCGACGCGGTAGAACTGTTTGTACGTCTGTTGGAATCTGACTGTCTGGAATTAGACTATGTGGAATCTGACGACTTGGGAACGTATTACCCTTATACCGCAGAGCGTACTTTTCTGGAGGTGCAGTTCGGGGTAGAAAAACGTACCGGCCGAATAACAGCGAACCGGTTCACTTCTCTGGAAAGCCCGGAGGGAACGCCGGAAGGATACGTGGAAATCGACGGAGAACTCTATGTATCAGAGACGATGGATTTATCCGGATTGCTGGGCTACCGGGTGAAATATTATATTAGAGAATCGGAACAAAAAGAACTTGAAGTTGTGTACGCGCAGTCGGCCAACACGCAAGTGACGCGGATTGCGGCGGAGGATTTGTTGGATTACGATCAACGGGTTCTTAGATATGAGGAAAACGGAAGAAGAACCAGTCTCACCATCCCCGCAGATGTAGACGTCATATACAACGGCCGCGCTTATCCCAGATATACGGCGGAACAGATGATGCCAAAACAGGGTTCGGTAACGGCGCTGGAGATCAACGGAAAAACAGAAACCATTCTCATTGAGGACATCAAGGACGAGGTGGTCAGCGCTGCGACGGACGACACGATCTATTTTCGTTCTGGGAAAAAGCTCCTTCCAGAGGAATATAAGGATGGCTTTTACACCGCAGTGGATGAAGAAGGAGAAGCAGTATCCATTGCTGCATTGACAGAAGGAATGGTAGTCAGTCTGACAGAGAGCGCGGATTTTGCGCGAGTTCACCTGCTGGTATGTACGCAGTCGGTCACAGGCATAGTTGCCGCTCTGTCTGAAGATGAGATCACCATAGGGGAAACGGTCTACGAGGCATCGCCTTATCTGGAGGAGGACCTTTCCACTATTGTAGTAGGACAGCAATACCGGGTCTCCCTGAATGCCTACGGAAAGATAGTAAGAATCAGAAAGCAAAGTTCCGTGGATCAGTTTGCCTATCTCATCGAGGTGGATAGCGGCTCTTTGGGTAGTTTGGAACTAGGTCTGCTGACACAGGACAGTCAGCTGACCAATTTCCCGGTAGCAAGCCGGGTACAGCTGAATGGTATAACGGTTTCCCAAGCCCAGCTGGCAAGTGCTCTACAAAAGAACGGCGCGGTTGACAGGCAACTCCTTCGGATTCGATTTGATGATGACGGCGCGGTCAAAAGAGTGGAAACCGCAGCAAATCATGGGAATTATACGGGGCTTTTGTCAGACGACGAGACGCTGAGTGGTCTGCGGATTAGCGGTGAAGGTACTAATGTGCGGTATAAAACCGCTACGAGAACGTTTAACGGGCTGGCTCCACTGGATGCAAATACTGTAGTTTTCTTTGTACAGACCGGTTCCGGAGCTGCTATCGACAGCGATCATTTTTATACCGGCGTCAGCGGGTACCTGACCAATGACACGAGATACACCTTCACCGCCTATACAACGGAGTCCGGCACAAAGGCGGCAGATGCGCTGGTTATTTATAATCTCTCTGAGTCCAGCAACGTTGAGGAAACAGCCCCCCTTTCCATTGTACTGGCACGAAGCCGTGCAGTAGATGCGGACGGCGATGAGGGGGATTGTATTACGGTACTGAAGGATAACAAGGAATTGCGCTTTATACTGGATGAAAGCATTGACGCGGACGCGGTTCCGGGGGCCAGCAGCTCGGACACCAACACCTATCAACTGAGTCCAGGCGATGCGATTCGTTTTGGAACGAACAAAAACGGCAAAATCTCCATTATAAGAATGGTGTATGATGTTGCCGACGGCGGGGAGGAAGGAAAAGGCTTTTCCTATAGCGCGTTTACAACAGGAAGTCTGACGGATCTGAAATACAGGCTGCTGTGCGGACCAGTCTACAATATGGATAACGGCATACTGCAAATTGCGAAAAAAGATTTGAGTGACGAAACGGAGGCTGCCAATTTGCTGCAAAGCAACCTGGAAAGTTTTCAAAGCTATTCGTCCTGTACAGTTTATCGATGCATCAGAGAAAATAAGAGCTGGAAGGTGGAAATCGGCAGCACGGAGTCCATTGTGCCATATATGCGCGATCCCGACGGCTACTCCACGGTGGTGCTGACAACGCAGTACGGAACGCCCATCTTAATGGTGGTTTATCAGAACGATTAACGAAAAAAGAATTTTGACAGTTATATGCTCAGAGAAAATAGGTATTTGTTGTCTGTATTTTGTGTAACGAACGGAAATGTCGCGTTAAAGAAGCCCTAAATAAAACGACCGGACAGCCTAAAAAAAGGCTGCCCGGTCGCTTGCTTTACACTGTCTCATTAGATGGGAGTATTTGCAACGGTCACTTTGCCATTTTCGCGATGTCACATTTTTCTGCACGGAGAGAGACGGTCACATTATTTATTCGCAAATGTAATCACGGTAACACCTTCGTTAATATTCGCAGTTTTACCGTTATATGCTATACCGTTTATCATCGCAATTTTTCCCTCGTCCGGCTCAATGGCAACCTTTCCCGCACCGGCGCCCCTGACACTTCCGCCGACGCCTGCTTTAACAATATATTTTTCCTTGCTGGTAAACATTGTATCCCAGCCTGAAACGTCGCCAATTTGGTTTTTGAAACTTTCATAGCAATTATCGGCAAAAATGATTGTATTTATCTCGGCGCTGTTTGATGCGCCGCGGCTCCCTGAAAATACGCCGCTGTTCATGCGGTTTACAGTCGATAGCCCCGTCCCTGTGTTTACGAGCACATTCGGCGTAAGAACAAGCGTTGTAGTTCCGCTGACGTAATTGTTTCCTCCCTTATCATAACACCCTGTGTATACACGCCTTGTAACTTCACCGGCCTTAAGCGTCACAAATACATTGCCGGTCATTGACACAGCATTGCAGCCGCCGAATATGCCCTCAACGACGCCGCCGGTCATTGTTATGTTGATATTGCAGTTTGTAAGCGGCGCACTGATAGAGCCGCCGTATACATTCATTGCCTTACCACCGGATATTGTAATGTTACTGCCTGATATGATTGACGTTGTCTCTTGCCCCGCGCCTACAATATAGGCAAAAACGGCATTGCCTTTCAAGGTTATGTTTGTAGTGCCACTCACATATCCCTTATTACCACCTCCACACAAATAGGAACTATAGAAGTTTGCGCTGCTGTCGTTTAAGCTGTCATTCTTATTTGCATTTCCGCCAACAGTGACATAGGTATTGCCTGTAAGATTTCCGGTCTGGCAGCCGCCGTAAACGACGCTGTATTGACCGCCAAAAAGCGTTATATGTGTATCGCCGGTATGATCCGACAGCTTACCTCCGTAAACCTCCATCCTTTTGTTAAAGAAGGTATTTTCACCAATCACAAGCGCATAGCCGTTAGCATATATTTTCGGGAACGTTCCTGAAAGGATAAGTGAAATCTTGTCAATAGTCAAATTGCCGGTCATGCTTATTGATTCATTGGGGATCGTTAGCTTTACAGAAGCATTTGAACCTTCTATCACGAGTGTTCCCTCATACGCGGTAGGAGCGGTGTATGTCATATCGTTCATGATAATTATTTTCTCCGCTCTGTCCATCAACTCATATGCCGCATTGAGCGATTTCAGCGGATTTGACTCGCTTCTTCCGTCATTCAAATCATTGCCGGATATGGTGTTTACGTATATCGGAGCTTTTTGCATATCGTCTGCGTTTTGATTCACTGTATGCACCCTGATATTATCTAAATAGAGCGTAGACGTACTGTAATTCGACGGTATAGCAGATGAGTTTACTAAAAACCGCACGTCGTTATATTTAGTGGAATAATTAGTTGTTTCGTAATATTTTCCGTTCGCATATGATTTTATCGTTGTGCCTGAAGTTCCTTCCGTTATTTCAAAAGCAAAGTGGACAAACTCAGACTTTATCTTTTCCGCCAAAGACGAGTCGCTTTTTGATCCGATTTTGAGGATATTCTGATTATATTCTGTAAGAATCACCTGACTTCCGCTGCTGTTGCGTAAAAACACACGTGCGCTTGCCGTCCCTGCCGACATCTTCATATCGAACTCCAATATATTTGTACCGTCCGGCATTTTGAGATTATATATAAAAGGTTGCTTTTGAGCTTCGCTGCCGGTAATGGCAAGAATTTTATTGTCCTGCTCGGTAGCGACCGCAGCACACGGATAATATTGTGGCAGTATCATGAGACCGCTTTCTGAAAAGTTTGCCGCTGTAAGCTGTCCGGCGGAAAATTGCTCAAAGTCTTCCCTTGCTATATCAGCTCCGCTGTATTCTCCGGCGTCACTGACAGAAATATCATCTATAGATAGTATATTCGTACTAACCATTCTGAATCTGTAGCTGCATGTGTCATCAAAATATTTTTTGTAGTTAGTGAAGGTTTTTTGACCGCTCAGTACAGAATGGTCCTTCTCCTTTACAAGTTCCGCTCTCACAGAACCTTCATTTTTATTAATAAGAGCGTATAAATCGTACCAGCTTCCATCGGTAAAGCTCGTATAGCAGTTGTCATTTCCAACCAGACTCACCTTTGTTGTGCCATCAAATTTGAGAATCGGAAGGTCTTGTGCTCCTGCAGCTGTGCTGCGTAAAACTACCGTTTGACTGCCGCCTGGAGAGAACTTAAGCCTTACATGTAGCAGGGTTTCATCATATTGCAGTATTCCGCTTTGTCCGACCAGTATGCCATCGCCTGCATTGCCTGTGACAGACAGATATTTGTTCGTAAAGGTTCCGTTCACTTCCTCTTTGATAGACAAACTTTCGGCAGGTATTGTTGAATTAGATGCAAATAGTTTACCTGTACCTCGAAAAGCTGCCCCCTGCGTGGCGGTTGTATAACCTTCAAAGTCCTCTGCTGCGGCAGACGCTGCAACTGTAACAAATGTTGCGGCTGCAACAAACGCCATAGTGAAAAATAACGCCGATAAAGTTTTAAGAAATCTCCGCTTCATGATATTCCTCCTTGTAAATTTTTTACACTGATGATTATAGCATTGCCGCGGCTGCAATAACAGATAAAATTAGTGAAAAACAATGCATTTTCTGTAAAGTTTCATGTGTAAATGTACGTTTACGTAAAATCTTTAGCAAAACAATATGTTTTATGTGGTCAGTTATGCGCTCCTCGGCTGTTCCATCAAATGCAGGCTTTGTTCTCAAAAGCTCGGGTACTATAGTTTTTGAAAGCGAGCAGGGCGTGTCGCTATCGGACAGTGCTGGTGTGCTGCCATTATCGTATCCGTACAGCCGGATATGGAGAATTTAAATGGAAGAAGCTCGCTATCCTCCATTTTGCGCAAGTGTACGCGATGTGGAAGCGGTGTTATGCCACGCATCATCCGGCTACGTTCAACGGCTAAAATGCTTTAAACCCTTATGAAATAAGAATAGCAGAAAGACAAATTCAAGTTTTGATACAGCATTTTAGATATTGATTCTTGTGCTGCGTAACATCAATATGTATAATAAAGGTAATAGGATTTACCAAAAGAAGGAATAAAAAACTGGTTGCGGTGGCTCAGAAATATGTAATATTTAACGC
>CBCTHD010000127.1:0-6480 GCA_965146615.1 uncultured Clostridia bacterium | reverse complement strand
GTAATAGGTGTCCGTATTCGTCGCGTACCTTTCGGGTAGACAAATAGGCTATGTAACCCGCGTAGTGCTGCACAACAATACTCATTGCGCTGGGGTCGCCTTTTGTTGCGGCTAATATGACCGGGTAGGGCAATAAGACGCGTTCATCGTTGTTACAATTCGTCCCATTCATCGGCGCGTTCCTCCAAATAGCGTTTTAGAAGCTCAAAAGAGCTTGTCCGTCGATACTGTACTGTGCTGCGGGGTATTTTTATAAGCTCCGCGATCTCAACGTCATTCATGCCAAAGAAATAGTACAGCGAAACAGCTTGACGCTTTTCCTCCGGTAATGCGCGTAGTGCTTCGGCAAGCAGTTTAGGCGTTATCCATTTTCCCGCCACTTGAAAGCCCTTCTCCTCTGCGAAATAGTGGTCGTAGGTATAAAGCTGGTTTTCTTCCTGCGGCGTTAGTTCCGAAAAAACGTCTTCGTGCTTCCTGCGTGTCCGGCTTTCCCGGAAAGCGTCAATCGCTTCATTTTTCAATAGTTTTTTATAAAAGCCATTGAAAGTGCAGCGTTTCTGCCATTCGGTGCGATTTGATTCCATGTTCTCACCCCCTTTCGTACCCAGGGGGCGGGTTTTTCTTCCCCTTTCGCAAACCCTTGACGGACGTGGGAGAACGTATGCCAATCGAGAGAAAATTGAAATTGAAAGAATAATAAAAAATGCCCGTCCGCAAGGCGCGAACGGGCGCAAAGGAATTATTAGCGATAATTAGATGTTCTGACAGTTCACATACATAGCCGGAATATCCCGTTGTAGGGCGAAGGCTTTTTTTGACAAATTAGAAAATGTCGTATTTTGTCGGACATAAAGAAACACGGCGGTACCTCCACGATACCGCCGTGTTCTTAAAAAAGGACGACTTTAATAAACCCTCCGCAAGTCCATTTTTTCAAAAGGAAAACGGCGGCTTGAATTTGTTATTTCAAAACCGCCACTTCCGATCTACAACCGTACTTTTGCCGACAAGCGGCGATTAGTCTTTCATGTTTTACCAGTAATCGCACAGCGCGAATAGTCAATAAAACCAATTTGCTTCAATACGTCATCATTTTTTTCTTTATGAAAGGACAAATGAAGCAAATACTTGATACCGCTGCTCCCGTATATAACATACAAATAATAAACTTGCCGGAATCGGTAAATGACGTACCCGCCTGTGCAAGCGGTAGCAGGCTAAAATACTGTGTTAAATTGATTCCCATAAAAGAAAGAATAATAGGAGCCGCCAATAAAAATATGGATAAGAGCATAGAAATCAAGCTGTTTTTATTGACAGATGATATGAGTAAAACAATCGCTGTGTTACTGATGATTGCCAATAACCTTAGTCCGAATAAAATAGCCGTATATCCCCATATCGGCAACCAGCCCGGTAAAACGGAAAACATAGGAATACTCGCAATAGAAGCGTTCCACTGGTTTAATCCGTAAACCTCATTTATCGAAAAAAACTCTAATCCCTGCGCTATCCCTGTAATACTAATTCCGACAACAAAACTCAAAACAACCTTACAGCGAATCGTATAAGAACGCCCTTTTGGAAGTGTACGAATCAATTTCACGGTATTGTTTTTGAGTTCCATAGAAAAGACGTTAAAAAAGCATAGTGCGCAAAAAATCACAAGGGCAAGAAAAGTTATTTGACTGCCCTTATATAAAATTTGATAGCCAGAATCGTAAACAAATGAGCCGCCGCCCTGTTGTGTGAGATGATTGTAATACTGCATGATACGCTGGAAAGCGTTTTGCTTCATTAAAATAGATTGATAGGGTTGCTCGTATTGCACACGCTGGATTTCCGTAATTTTGTTCTCTTGATATAACTGTTCGATACGGGTTATCTCCGCCTGCGCGTCGGCTAAATTTTGCTGCTCCGCTTGTAGATAGGATTCTTTTTCCGGCGTCAATTCGCCTGATAAAATTTGCATATAGTTTTTATAATAAAGTTCGTCTGTGGATAAATACACATTCTGCTGTGCTAACTTTGGAAAAATGAGCAGGGCAAAAACAAGAATGAGAACAATTCCTTTATTCACAATAAGCAGTTTATATGCTTCCTGTACCCAAACCGACGCGGCAGGAGTGCCGCGCAATTTGGGAAATCTCTTGCGTATTTTCTGAACAAGGGGCATACCTACTTGATAATTTTTTTTCTTGACATAGACAAAAACCGTAGCCGCCAGCAATAAAACACTGAATAAAGCGAATAGTACCCAAACGGAAGCAGGTGCAGAAACCGGCGCGCCAAACACATCAATCGTAGAATAGGTGGAGTAAAATGTATTTGTCTGTATCATAGAAAAAACATTGAAAATTCGTAACAGGCAGTAGGGGGACAACGGTTCGATTCCAAAATAGAAAAAGGCTTCGATTCCCAATAGAGCCGTAGTTACGAATCCCACAGTGCTAACCCGTTCAAATAAAATGGAAGTCAGTAAAACACTCATACTAAAAATCGTGTAAACAAACCATTTTGTGAACAAGAAAATGACGAAATAGCCGATTATGGAAATCGGATAGGGACAGCCGATAAAAGCAGTAATAGACTGTATGGGGCGGGCAAAGTTATCTATACCAAAGGTAAAAAAACAGTAAATAAAATTGCTACCCCAAAATAACACGGTGAAAAATCCTGACGAAACGATTAGTACGACTATTTTTGAAACAATCGTTTTCCCGCGTCCGTTCGGCATAGAACGAATGAGAGAAAATAATCCCTTTTGTTTTTCGTCAAATATCGAAACTGCGGCAAAGAGCAATAATAATAGCAAAAGAATCAAATCTGTTGCGATACTGTCTGTTGTAGATAAAAAGCCCTTCGACTGTCCGGGCGAAACAACAACATTGTCTAACTGCTGGTACTGCTTTGCCGTTTGCTTCATAGATTCTTGCTCGTAAGAATCTACGCTTGAATCCCCAAAAATAGAAATGCTAGATAAAATTTCCGCTTTTTCACTGACGCTTGACAAAAAGACTTCATATTCTTCCTTCGTGACGGAATCTGCGCCTATTTTATCCCACAAAGTTTTTTCTTCTTCAATGGAATTTGCGTATTGCAAAGTAACCCCGTTTTGATATTCCTCACGGTAGTTTTCTAAGTTTGGATTTTCTTCTTTTAGGCGGGTGATCTGTGTTTCACCAAGTTCACCCATTCCCGCCTTTATTAAGTCAATTTGTTCGAGCGCATACAAAGCAGAAGCCCGTTCTTGCTGTTTCTCAATAAAATCTGCCCTTTCGTCGGGAGTTAAATCCTGTAATTCTTCTGCAACTTTTTGATAGGCGGAAACAGGAACAGAGCAATCGCTACTTGCGTACCACAACAAAAGAATGTTGATAACGAGCAAACCGAAAACACAGGTAAGCAAAAAAGGCTTTTTCCATACCTTTGCAGTTTCACAGCGTAGAATGGAGAGCATACTGATTCACCTCGTTTTCAAAAAAGCGAAGATAAACATCTTCCATGCTGCCGCCGGGACAATACTGCAATATCAAATTTTGGGGCGTATTGTACGCTGCTAAACTTCCTTTTTTCAGTAACATAATTTGATTTGCAATCGTTTCTATATCGGAAACAACGTGCGTGGCAATTAAAACAATGCGTTCTTTCCCTAATTCGGTAAATAAATTGCGGGTACGCACCCGTTCGTATGGGTCAAGCCCTGCGGTTGGTTCGTCAAATATGAGCAATTCGGGATTTCCCATAATTGCCTGTGCGATCAAAATACGTTGTTTCATTCCACCGGAATAAGCCCCCAGTAATTTATCTAATTCATCCCCCAGATTTACCAAATGGGAAACCCGTTCAATCTCGCGCGGAACTGTTTTTTCGGCAGACCTTTGAGGGCTGCAACATAAGCTAAAAAACGCCGCCCGGTAAATTCATGATAAAGTCCTTGTTGCTGCGGCATATACCCAAGCACTTTTCGATAACTCCGTCCTAATCTTGAAATCGGCTGCCCGTTCCATAAAATTTTGCCGGAATCTGCTGTTAAATTATCGGTTAATAAATTCATCAACGTGGATTTTCCCGCGCCGTTTGGCCCAAGCAGCGCATATATGCCATTTTCTAAAGTAAAGCTAATGGAAGTTAGCGCCTTTTTGCCTTTATAACTTTTTGAAAGATTTTCAGCTACCAGCATAGGCTTTTACCTCTCTGAAATTTCTTTATATTCCACATGGCTGTTTTGATAATCGGATTTCGCAATGAGCGCATAATAACGCTTCGTAGTTGTATAGGACGGGAAGTGATGTTCCGTACCATTTTCATCAATCATAACGGAATCTTTTTCATCACGTATGCGGTCGCAACGATAGTTTACCAAGTAATCGTTACCAGCTTCGGCAAGAATGGAAACGGGTTCGGCTCCCGGTTCGTTCGTCATAAGCTGAATAGGTGCATATTCTTTGTTTTCTAAATCATAGCGATACGCCGCCGCTTTGTTTTCGTTATCCCGCGTTTCAAAATACAACTGCCCGTCATAGCATTGTTTTAGTGCCGGGGTCGCTGTAAGCCCCATCACAACAGGCTCGGCGGTCTTGTTTTCTAAATTGAGCGACATAATGTTGTTTTTATGGATAAAAAATAATTGTTTGCCATATCGGACGCTGTTCCATAACTCTGCTCCCGGCTCTGCTGTATAAAGCAAGGTGCTTGTTTGTGTATCTGGGCGAAACAGTACGATACGTGTTTTTTGATTTGCAAGAGCTTTGTCAATTTCTTCAGGCTCCGTGACATCTTGCGGAAGTTCGTCCGTTTCGGAAAGAATAAAACCGTCTTGATAACCAGCTAATAAACTGCGGTTCTGCATTTCCAATATATTTGTGCTTTTACCACTTGTCAGGTTCAAACAGGTTAGGGAATCGACAGATTTACCAAGTTCGACAACTCCATCTTCGTTCGGCTCGGAAGCCCCTATGCTTTGTGTTTGAAAGTATAAATTATTTCCGTCCGTGTAGGGCGTAATATACCGGTCAAACTGTGTTCCTGATTCTGCCGTAAAAATTACGTCCCGATTTTCTCCGTCTAAATCCATTCGGTAAATGGCAGGCGGATTCCCATTTGAAAAAAATGCCGAACCGCCCATATAAAAAAGATACAGTTCGCGGTCGGTACAATAAACAGCATAGTCGTTTGAAACGCTGCTGCTGTTCTGAAAACTGTTACCTCCTGCGAGATAGGACGTACAGGCCGAGTTATTGTGTTCGCAATTCGGTTTGGAACACAAAAAGACTTTTTGCTTTGTTTGATAGTCGATATAGACTAAATTAAAATTCTGATCGTTGGATTGTTCCACCAGATAATAACCTTTGTCATTACCGCTTTTTAACGGCTGTATTTCCCCGTTTTCTCCCGGCTGCTCTACTTGTTGCTGTGTTAAACTGCTGTTTTCTATATCGTCCGGTTGTTTCTGTTTCTGATTTTGACAGCCCATCGTACAAAGTATAAGGAATAAAATGACTACAAAAGAAAGTGCTTTTTTCATAGATTCACGACCTTTCGTCCTAAATATATCATGTGTATCTGGAGTATATATGAAGAACGAGGTATGATTGTTAGTCATACCTCGTTCTGATTATTTGTGTAATTTTATCTGGAACAGCACGCCACCATTTGAATTGCCTAACGAAAAAGGAATATTCATACTGTCAAGCAACCGTTTTGTAATTGCAAGCCCTAAACCACTGTGCCCGTCTTTTCTGCTACGAGCTTTATCCATTCGGAAAAACGGCTCAAACAAATTTTTGATTTCCTCCGGTGGGATTATTGCGCCCTCGTTCCAAACATTCAAAATCATCTCGTCTGTATTTTCGTCCGTCCAAACGCGCACCTTTTTTTGAGATTTTGTATTTTGCAGGGCGTTCAATATCACATTATCCATTACACGGCTCAACCGGATTTTGTCAGCAATACAAGTTTGCGATTCTGATACCCTGATTTCTAAAATTTGTTTGTTCCCCTCGGCAATCGCTTGATAAAGGGGGAGCTTTTCGGAAAGAAGGTCATACAGTTTAATTGTCTCCATCTGAATGGGTGTCTGATCTTCTTCTAACCGTACAATTTCCAATAGCTCCGCAATAAGTTTTTTCATGGAATCCGTAATACGCAAACATTCCCGCAAATATTTTGGGTGATTTTTATAGTCTCCCACTTCTTCCAGCATACCCTCTAACAAAGCACTAATGGCGGCAATCGGCGTTTTCATCTCGTGTGACGCTGCCGTAAACAGGTTTCGCTGGTTGTTTTCCATTCGCTTTACCAGTTCCATTTCGTTCTCCAATTCTTCTATGGTACGGTTTAATTGCTTGTAAAGCGAATATACGTCCTTTGTCAAATCTCCTATTTCATCATGGCTTATTTTGCCATTGGTAATTTGCTCCCTGTCCGCCATCTTTTCGGTCTGTTTTGCAAGCCGCTTTACAGGCCGGGTTATCAATT
>CBCTHD010000126.1:0-6489 GCA_965146615.1 uncultured Clostridia bacterium | reverse complement strand
GGTGGACGGCGATTTCCTGCCGACAGGGCCGGTGCTGGATAATGGCTTTGCCGAGACAGGGCGCGACATACCGCTGCTGATTGGCTCTAATTTAAATGAATGGACAGTATTTGGAACAACAATGGCCGACCCGAACGCGCCAATGAGTGATGAAGAACTCAGCACGAAAATGACGGAACAGTATGGCGAGAATGCGGAAAGAGTCGCTTCGGCGTTTGCCGCAGCATATCCCAATAAGCCAGCAACATCAGCACTCTATGTGGATTCCACGCTGATAAGGCTGCCGATTCTGAAACTTACTGCGCATAAGGCTGATCAAGACGGCGCACCTGTATATTCCTATATTTTCAGCTGGGGTACGTCGTATCATACAGCGGAGATACCGTTCGTGTTTCATAACACCGACAAAGTGACTGTAAGCGGCGACGCGGACGAGGCACGCGAACTTTCGGAAATCATGAGTCAGGCATGGATCAATTTTGCAAGGACGGGCGATCCTAACGGTGAAGGTGTACCCGCATGGGAACCCTATACGCGTGTGGGTGGCGCGACAATGATATTTGATAATGAATCCTACTTGGCGCACAACCATGATAAGGAACTCCAATCAATTCTTGCACCGGACTATGTATATTGATGTGATAGAGAGCGGCGATCGGCTTTTTAAATTTCCCTATCTTGTTTGTTACTTTAGGACAAGGTCGTTTTGATGTCTTCTTTTTATAATACATCCAAACGAACTGTTCATGAAATACGAAGACAGCGATTAGCGCCTTATATGCTTTTCGCTGTCTTTTTGTTTCGTAACCGATAGTTTGCTATGAATTTTCTAAAATGCATGAATTGCTTGTAAAATGGAGTTTTGAAGGATGGAACTGGTGGTCGATAAAAATCTGGATAAAAATATCGTTTGTTGATACCGAAAGATTCTTTGTTCATTCTATGTTTTATGCTTGATTGCCGGGCGGCTCCTCAATCGGCACAACAAGCTGTGATACATAATTATCCGCAGGAATCTCCCTGCCGGTGTAGGGTGCGACAATGCCTATTACACGCGGATAGCCCGTCGCCTTGAGTCCAAGCGCACGCATTTTTCTGCCGAGTTCATGATATACACTCGACAGTTCGTCATAATTCCCATAATACAGGCAAGAAAATGCTTTGCACGAGGGATAAACCGTTGCTTCCTTCGGCGCTGAAGCCGGATCAAGGGGGATACAGCATATAAACTGATACGCGCCATCTGTCATGTCCCCCTCTAAAAAATCGGTCCGTTTATTGACGGTAAACAAAGGACCGGAGGGAAGCGGTCTGTACCCCTTTTCGACAACCTCGTGAAAAAGGTGATACATATGCTGGTATTTTTCGTCCGTTGTAGTACCTGTATATTCCCTCGAATAGCAGACGTATTCGGGCAGCATGACGATCTCAAAGCGGCGCTCCTCTTTTTTATCGATGCGGATCTTCATTTCTTCGTAGGTGCGTTTTATCGTAAATAACTTTGTCTCAAGAGATTTCAGAAGCTCTGATGATGTTCCGTGGGAAGTGTAATAAAGCAGAATATCCTCATAACGCATATTCATAGTCAGAAAACACTTTATTTGCAAAATTTTGCTTATATTATGATTATCATAATAGCGGTATCCTGATTTTTCATCAACAAATGCCGGTGTGAGAAGTCCCTTATTTTCCAGACGAAGAATCGTTGACCTGGATAAGCCGCAGCATTTGGATACCTGGCTTATCGTAAATAAATTTTTCAAATAAATCACCTCAAAAATATTGACATGTTCATACCTAGACATGTTATAATAATATCATATGAAATAAAATCAGTCAACCGTCGCACCGGTACTCATTTAACGGACGGAGGGAACACAAATGCTAAAAATAGCCATATGTGACGATGAAGCCGATGTGCTTGATACAGCGTATGCAATGGTAAAAAAATATTGCGCAGAAAGAATCGAATTGGATGCAACCGTGCATAAATTCCGACATGGATTCCGCTTGCTTGATGCAATTGCGGCTCACGGAAGATACGATATTTATATTTTGGATATTATAATGCCGGATATGAACGGAATTGAACTCGGTGCAGAAATCCGAAAAAAAGATAATGATTGCCGGATTATTCTTTTGACATCGTCCTCAGAGTATGGAGTTGATTCATACAGTATCGCTGCGAAAGATTATGTATTGAAGCCTTATACGGAAAAATCATTGTTTTCGGCATTGGATAAGGTAGTGGATTCAATGTCAGACGAAAAGGCAAAGCGGTTTTTGATGAAAATCCCCGGCGGTGTTTATTCATTACCTTATGGGAAGCTGCTTTACTTGGAATATTACAAACATAGATTAATAGCGCATACAATTGACGGAGAAGAGATTGAAAGTACTGTTTTAAGAGAACCATTTGTTCAGCTGGCTTCTCCTTTAATAGAAGATGAGCGATTTGTTCGGATTTCTGCATCGTATGTTATCAATATGCAACATGTCCGCAGATTAACCTCGCAATATTTTGAACTTTCGAACGGTGAAACCCTGTCGATTTCGCGACTATATGCAAATGCCCGTAGTGCATATCTTGACTATATGTTTGAAAAGGAAAGTAGTCTGTAGAATAAGGATAGAGCAAATGCAAGCTGTGCTGCTTGGCATTTGCTTTTTTTTGTAAACTGGTGTCGATTAAGTGATATGGCGCGTCAATTAAGTGAAAGGAATTTCTTTTACTAACATTAAATTATATAATTTTTATAGAACAATATGATTGAATTCCAGATTGGAGCAAATAGTATGAAAGGAATCATATTAGCCGGAGGATCGGGAACGCGCTTATATCCGGCAACAAAGGCGATTGTAAAGCAACTGCTTCCAATATATGACAAACCGATGATTTATTACCCGTTATCCGTTCTTATGCTTGCCGGTATTCGGGAAATCCTGATCATTTCGACGCCAGAGGATTTATCGGCATTTAAAAGGCTTTTTGGTGACGGTAGCAAATTGGGAATGGACATCTCTTATGCGCAGCAAAACGCCCCAAGGGGATTGGCGGAGGCGTTTATCATCGGAGAACGCTTTATCGGCGATGATAGCGTTTGTCTCGTTTTAGGGGATAATTTGTTTTATGGTCAAAGCCTTACAGAGATTTTGAGAAAAGCTGTAGCAGAACTGGGCGGGGCAACGGTTTTTGGATACCCTGTCAAAAACCCGAAAGACTTTGGCATATGCGTATTTGACGATGCCGGAAAAATAATTTCCATTGAAGAAAAACCGGAAAATCCAAAGTCAAATTATGCCGTGCCTGGATTATATTTTTATGATAATCATGTTGTAGAAATTGCAAAGCGGATAAAGCCCTCGGCGCGCGGTGAACTTGAAATCACTGCCGTCAATAATGAGTACATAAAAAGGGGCCGGCTTCAAGTACAGCTTTTGGGAAGAGGCATGGCATGGTTTGATATGGGCAGTCCATCCGCGCTCCAAAGTGCGGGGGCGTTTGTCGAGATGATACAAAGCCGTCAGGGAAACTATATATCCTGTATTGAAGAAATTGCATGGCGGCGCGGATTTATCACGGACGAACAGCTCAAGCTGCTCGGAAGTGAGCTAAAAAACGGTGAGTACGGACAGTATATTTTAAATTTAGCAGGTGAAAAAATATGAGATTTTTCATTACAGGGGGAGCCGGTTTTATCGGAGCGAATTTCATCGGTTATCTATTAAAAAATTATGCCGAGGACAGTATCGTTTGCTTCGATAAACTTACATATGCGGGAAATTATGATAATATAGCCGCCTTTTGCAGCAATCGAAATTTTACCTTTGTGAAAGAGGATATATGTAACAGAGAAGCGGTGTACGGTTTGCTGCAAAAGTATCCGGTGGATTGTATTGTGAATTTTGCGGCGGAAAGTCATGTAGACCGCTCGCTGGAAACGCCGGACATTTTTTTGAAAACGAATGTGCTTGGTACGGGCGTCTTGCTGGACGCTGTCAACGAATTTGGCATAAAGCGTTTTCATCAGATCTCAACAGACGAGGTTTACGGCGATTTGCCACTGGACAGACCGGATCTTCAATTTGAAGAGACGTGGAGCCTGAAGCCGTCCAGTCCCTATTCCGTTTCAAAGGCGTCGGCGGATATGCTTGTGATGGCGTATTACAGAACGTTCAAAACGCCGGTTACCATATCGCGCTGTTCGAATAATTACGGACCATACCAGTTTCCGGAGAAGCTGATTCCGCGTATGTTTTGCAATGCGAGAGACAACAAGCCGTTGCCGATCTACGGCGACGGGAAGAATGTACGGGACTGGCTGCATGTGAGCGACCATTGCCGGGCAGTGGACAGAATTATCCGCGACGGCAAAGTCGGCGAAATTTATAACGTAGGCGGCAATAACGAGTATTCCAATTTGGAACTTGTAAGGCTGTTGCTGCAGCTGATGGATAAGGACGAAGGTTTAATCAACTTTGTTACAGACCGCAAGGGTCATGACCGGCGATATGCCATTTGCTCCGAAAAAATAAAACGCGATCTTGGCTGGCGGCCGAAAATTGATTTTGCGCAGGGAATTGCGGATACCGTCCGTTGGTATCAAAATAACACGGATTGGACAGACCGAATTCAGTCCGGCGCATACAGAAAAGTAGTTTCATTATAATAATTATCGGACAGGGAGGAAATCTATCATGAAAAAAACAAGAAAGGTATTAAGCATACTTCTTTGTATGCTGCTCTGCATGAGTATGGTATTTCCGGCGGGTATCACCGCTTTTGCGGAGGGAGAAGTTGCCTACATCGGCGATAACGGTTATGCCACGCTGGCAGAGGCGGTAGCTGCGGCAGAGAGCGGCGATACAATCACGCTTGAGGCCAAAGATGCTACCAGCCAGAAAATTGTCATTGATAAAGACCTGATTATTGAACTCAATGGCAATGATTTAACCAACACACAGTTCCAGGTTGCGGGCGGTGATGTCGTCATACGGGATACAGAAGGGGTCGGTCAGATCAATGCTAACGCAGGAAAAGGATTTACCGCTTCCTTTAATAGCTACATTACCGGCGTTATTTATGTTACCGATGGCAGTCTGCTGTTAGAGGGCGTTACGGTGCAGGGCGGACGGGAATTATCGGGAAACACTCTGTGTAAAGTCATTGTACTCGATGGCGGTGCCCTTACAATAAACAGCGGCACTTTTACGGGCGGCATGACCAAGATGGGCGGGTCAGACGCGCTATACGTAAACGCGGGCATTCTTACTGTCAACGACGGAACCTTTACCGGCGGCAGCATGGGGAACTATGGCGGCTGCGGGCTTTCCTTGTCGGGGGAGGCCTCGGTGGAAAATATCACTATACGGAAAGGGACATTTCAGGCCGGAAAATCCTCCCTATCTGCGATTTATGGCGCAACCGCAGAAAGTTTTATACGGGAAGAGATCGGCAACTATATTGAAACGAAGCAGACGGATTTAGTCGTCTTTAATTATGCGGAGCCGCCTGTTAAATATCTGATTGCTGCCACCGCCGGCGAAGGCGGTACGGTTTCCGGCGGCGGAGAGGTAGAAGAGGGTGGCAGTGTTACGCTTACTGCGGCGGCAGACGAGGGCTACACCTTTGACGGCTGGTACGACGGCGAAACGAAGGTTTGCGAAACGGAAACCTTCACGGTTGAAACTGTCACGGCAGATAAGACGTATACGGCACGGTTTACAAAGGATACGGTTGTCGAACCGGATCCGACACCAACACCAACGCCGGACCCGACACCGGACCCGACACCAACACCGGACCCGACGCCTGTCGAACCGTCAGCATTTGATTTCACAACGATACGCACCGCACGGGCAAATACCATAACGGTAAATCATGAAAATAAGACAATTACAATGAATGCCGACGCGAATGTAAAAAATGTTGTGATTTATCAGAGTCAGCTTGATATTATACCGGGCGGCACCATTACACTGGCGGACGCCCAGGGCGCAACAATTCAGCAGAATACGGGAAGTTTCTATATCATAAACAACGCCGGTGTTGCGACGGTGCTGGTTACTGTTGCGATAGGCGATGTGACAGAACAGTACAGCTTGTCCGTAAGTTTTAGTGCATTTGTGGCAGAAAATCTGAGAATGTACCAAAGAAAAGTCGGTTCAACTGAAAGCGATATTGTATACGGAACGGACGTAGGCTATGTGGTGGGCAATACTATCTATATCACGCCGGATGCGGGCGTTGAGTATATCGGGATTACAAAATATCAAGGTACGCCCGGCAACTACAACGGCAGAATTACAACAGTAGAGACATATCCCCATTATTTGACATCCGAGGAGTCGGTAACAGCGGAGGACTACATTTTTGTTGACTGGCAGTACTGCATTTTCGTCCGAAAACCGGCAAGCGGCGACACGGTAGAATTTGATGTGAACTATGAGCTAGGCGGTGAAACAAGCGTATATACCGTTGTTGTAGAC
>CBCTHD010000125.1:0-6523 GCA_965146615.1 uncultured Clostridia bacterium | reverse complement strand
AAACGCAAAGACGGCAACTATGGATTGATTGAAACGGAATAACGGAAAAACACAAAAAACAGCCCGGCGGTCGTTTGACCGCCGGGCTGCTCCGTTTGTTGGCAAAATAAAAAGCAATACAACGATCCGAAGGTTGGAAAAGGTATCTCCCTTCGTGCCGGTTTTTATGCTTGCGTAATATCGGCGGTATCCGCGTGAATCAGGTTCAGCAAATCCTGCGGCGCCATTTCAATTTGAAAGCCGATTTTTCCGCCGCTGAAAATAATGGTATCGCAGGACAGCGCGGACGCGTCCAAAACGGTTGGAAACTGCTTTTTCATACCGATGGGGGAGCATCCTCCGCGGATATATCCCGTCACCTGATTGATGGATTTCACCGGAATCATTTCCACCGATTTTTCGCCCACCGCTTTGGCGGCGGCTTTCAGCGCCAGTTCTTTGGCAACCGGAATAACAAATACGTAATAATTCCGGCTCGCGCCCTGGGTCACCAGCGTTTTAAACACCTGTTTTTCGTCCTGCCCCAGCTTATGCGCCACGCTCACGCCGTCAATCACGCCGTCGGAATGGTCGTAGGTGTGGGGCTGAAACGGGATTTTCGCTTTTTCCAAAATGCGCATGGCATTGGTTTTGACGTTCGCCATGGGCTTCAACCTCCCTATTGTGATAGTGTGAAAGAGAACCGGTTGTTTTTTTTGACAACCGGTCTCATTTTCTCTTACATTATTCGTCGTGGTACATAAAGATTTGCTGGACATTGTGCGCCCAAATCACGCGCAGCCCCATCAACTCGCTGAATGCGCGCAGCGGCACCAGCGTGCGGTCATTTAGCAAGATGGGCGGCGTATTAATCCAGTATTCCTCCACCAGTTTGTTATCCGTGTCATAGCTCATCACATGTGTGTCGCCGATTCCAACTGTCATGATACGGCCCGGCAGGAAAATGGAAACCACGCCGTCACTGTAATCCAGCGACGCGCCCAATTCCTCAAACACACCGCGCAGCGGCACCATGGTACTGCCGTCAATCAGCTGGGGACGGACGTCGGAGAAGGCAACAGATTTGTCGTCAATATAAACCGACATCGGCTGTGGGTCGTAGTCAATGTCCTCATAGGTGAAGGACAATTCAAACGGCAGGTCACTCATGCCGCTCGCGACAAAATAGTAGGAATAGTCTGCATCATCATAGAACGGCACGTTTTGGTCAAATTCCCAATAAACGCCTTCCTCGCTGCGGGAGAGCACAGCCTCCTGCGTGCTTGCATCCGGATAAAAATGCTCACTATCCGCATCGGGATCAATCCCTGTGCTTCGCGCAAGGGAAATCGTGGCGGCGTTGGTGAAATCCAGCTCTCCGTCTTTGGTGCGCCACACCACTATGTTTATGCTGGCAGCATTGGTGTCCATCGCGCGCTGCTCCGCAATAGCGGGGGAGGAGCGGGCGGACAACTTAATGCGGCCCACCACCTTTTTGCCATCCTGCAAGTGGTAGGAGGCTTGCAGCAGTTTGGTATCAATTTTATAAATGGTGCCCAAATTGCAGTTATAGGTGTCGTAATTGAGCTGATCCTCGGCTGAAAGCGCGGGCAAATTTCCATTTGCGTCGCAAGCGATACGGTGCAAATTTGTCTTGTTGTCAGCGGCATAATATTGATTGTTTTCCAGCCGTGTCAAGTCAATTTTTTCGCCGTCGTTAATCCTGTTTTCACCGGTCAAAACGGTTTCAAAGGGAAGCTGTTTGGCGCTGCCGGTCAAATTCAAAACAGCGCCGTTACCACTGCCGCGCACGGAGGTGCCATCCGGCTGCGCTTCCATTTCCCAATCCGCCACATTGCGGAGAATATATTCGGTATATTCCTCATACGTGTACGCATAGGTGGTACAAATCAGTCCATGGCCGGTATAGCCGCCTTCATTCACGGACAGGGAGATAATTCCGGTAAATTCTCCCGTCAGCGCCGAACTGATAACATAATTGGTAAGCCAAGCGGATTCGCCCGGCTGTAAAACCAGCGGGGTATCGCGTTTACCAGCGCCGCCCGCCAGTCCTGCGGTCAAATCGTTTTTCTTTGCGAAAATATCCAGGTACATCTGCCCGTAAGCATCGTCAGAACTGCGCACCGTTTGATGGTTGTCCGAATTTACCGTGATTTCCAGCGGCTCCGATTCTTTGTTTTGCAGGAGCACGCCAAAATAGAGGTCGCGGCCCGTTTGATTCATGTGTGACCAATAGACGTTGGCGTTGCCGTTGATGGGTGCGCGGCATAGGTACTGCCGGCTGTCATAGGTATAAAGTGCAGAATCGGAAATCGCTTCCGGGCCGGAGGAAAGGAAAAAGTTCCGATCGCCGGAGACAGTTCCCTGCGCATCCAATGGTTCAAACGTTGCGGCATCCAAAATTCTGACGCTGACGACATAATCCCAGCGAAATGCGTCAACTCGCTGCTGTGAATCATTTTTCTGGACGCCGACGGTAACGGAAAAACGTCCGCTTTGCTCTGCCGTAGTCCTGAAATACCGCATACGGCTGGGTTCGGAATCTCCGCCCGCCCACACGGAGCAGGACGCGTTTGTTGCCGTTTCCACCAGGTCTAAATCCAAAATGGAATAGGCGTCGTCCAACGTGCTGTAGGTATCATCCTCCTGCTCGTGCGTTAAAAAGGACAGCACCACAATTTTGTCCGCCGGAATGCTAAAATCCAGAATGTGGCGGTTCGGTTTAGAAGTATTGTTGTTGACCACCATACTGCCGTAGATGGTATAGGTGTCGCGTTGCAATTCACTTTTAACAATTTTTTCTTTTGCGGCTGTTAAAGTTGGCGTCGCCGTGGCGGTTGCTGTCGGCGTCGGCGTTGCGGTGGGCGTGGGTGTTGCGGCCCCCGCTGTGACGGAACCTGCCAGCAGCGCTGCAATCAGAATCATTGAAAAACGTTTCATGTTGTATCTCCTTTATGTATGATTCGGCATACGGTTTTTATAAACGATATAATAAATAGATTAATATGTATTATATCATAAAAGATGGCGTTTGCAAAGTGCTATTCGGCAAAAATAGACAGTTCTGCACAAAAAATAGTGCGCATGATAAACCGTGCTCCGCTATTTAGACGCGCGATAGAAAGTGTTTGTTTCAAAAACATAAGCGGACGGAAGAGTTCCGCCCGCTTCGGACTGTAGACAAAACGAAAAGGACTACGAAGATCAGGGGTTCGGAAGGGGTGTCCCCTTCCATCTATTTGCAAAAAGTCGGGACATACCCCTCCGGGGCACACGTGCTCCTGATTTTTGCACCATGCGGGACGCGCTTCCAGCAGGAAGTGGTTCGGAGCAGTCTCCCTGCGACGAACTTCCGTTTTTTATTTTATGCGGGGTTTATGCGAACTTGCGTCCCGTTCCAGGGGGAGGTCACGAGGGGGACGTGAGACTGCTTTGCAGTCTCTGGAGTCCCCTTTGTGCCAGCTTGTTGACATAAGTCAACAAGCTGAAGCGGACGGAAGAGTTCCGCCCGCTTCGGACTAGTCTGGATAAATGATAAACTCCGCATATTTGTGCTGCTGCCACCAGGGGTCGTTGGACTGCTTCAGCCAATAGCCCAGATGCTCGCGCAAAAACAGCAAATCCTCCGGCGGAATTGCGTCAAAGGGCAGGTTGCGTGTTTGGTACGGGTCGGCGAAGTTGTCGTACAATGTTGGCTTGCTATATTGTGCGCCGCCGTCTGAAATTGAAAAGGTATAATGTTCCGTTTGCAATCCCTTGGTTTCCGGCTGCACGAACAGCGCCGATTGGGGACGCGGTGCGTCTCCGCACAACGCTGCCGCATAATCCGTACCCTGCAGCCCTGTTGGAATGTGGGACGCCAGACCCATCAGCGATAGGGTGGTGGGCATAATATCCACGCCGCTGAGCAGCAAATCATCTACCTTAGGCGACAGTCCCGGACAGCGAATCAAAAATGGAATTGCCATGGCTTCTTCATACAAGACGTTTTTGGACATCAACCCATGACTGCCCATCATTTCGCCGTGATCCGAGCAGAAAATCACGATGGTGTCCTCCGCCAGATGTTGCGCTTCCAGCGTTTCAAGCAGACGACCAAATTGCCGGTCAATGCCGCTGATATGGGAGAAATGCACGCGCGCGTGGCGCTCGTATGCTTCACCCTCCAGCGTTACATTGTCACGTGCAATCAGTTTTTTCGCATCCGGCTGCGCCTGTTCACTATAGTAAGTGTCATACATTTCATAGTCGGTATCCTCACGGCTTTCGTAGGGGAGATGAGGCGGATTATAGCAGACAAACAATGCAAACGGGTCGTCCTGCGGTCGCATACCATCTGTGTTTTTTAGATAGGAAATAGCAAGGTCTGTCTCATATTCCGGCGCCCATACGCCGTCCGGCGTTACGTAACGGCGGCAGTCGTTGTCCCAGTACTGCGGTTTTTTGAGCGGGTCCATCTGCGCGTTGCCGCGGAACACGTCCCAGGTATTGTAGGCGTGCAGAAAATCAATATTCCGCTGCCGCCCTTTGGGAATCAGTGTATTCCAGCATTTCAGGTTGTCAGGCAAAGAGCCGTCTGGAAAACGCCGGGGACCGTGATACGTCGGGTCATCCCCAATATAGCGTCCCTCCGGGTCGAAATCCGGCCGGGGGCACTCCAAATGCCATTTTCCAATGTATCCCGTGTGATAGCCGCAATCGTGCAAAACGCTGGGAAATGTAGGAATGTCGCCGCGCAGCTCATAATCACGGTGAGGTGCACAGTTGTGCCAGACGCCGTTTTCTTCAGGGAACCGTCCGGAAAACAACATGGCGCGGAAGGGGCTGCACACAGGGTAATTGGAAACCGCACGGCTGAGGACAACGCTTTGCCGCGCGAATTTGTCAAAATTGGGTGTATAAACGGGATCCGGCGCTGTCGTTAAATACGGGCGGAACGCCGGGTCCGACCAAAATCCCATAGAATGACGGCGGAACTGGTCGGCAATTACAAACAAAAGATTGGGGTGTTGTTTCATTGTTTAACCCTGCCTTTCAGATGAAAAATAAGGTGATATTTCCAGCAAATCGTGAAAATTGGTTTGGCGCAGCGCTTCATACAGCACAATTGCGACAGAATTGGAAAGGTTCAGGGAACGCAAGGTGTTGCGCATGGGAATGCGGATACAGCGAGAGAGGTTTTGCGCGAGTACCTCGTCGGGAATGCCGGCGCTTTCCCGGCCGAACATGATATAGTCGCCGTCCTGAAATGCTGCGTCACAATAGTTTTTCTGCGCTTTGGTGGTGGAGAAATAAAGCCTGGCGCCAGCTGTTTTAGCAAAAAAATCATCCAGACTTTCATAATAGGTCAAATCCAGCTTGTCCCAATAATCCAGCCCGGCGCGCCGCAGGTAACGGTCATCTACGGAAAAACCCATGGGCTTGATAATATGTAACCGCGCACCCGTCACAGCGCAAGTACGCGCAATGTTTCCGGTATTTTGCGGAATTTCCGGTTGATATAATACAATATGAAACGGCAATGGAATGCACTTCCTTTTAAAATCTCTATACAGCGGTTGGTGCCGCAAAACATTCCTTTGAATACAAAAAAACACGACATACCCGGCAGAAGTGCGGCATATGCCAGCGCTGCAGTACATCGTGATTTTTTGGGAATGAGCTTCTCCCATAGTGATTATTGAAGATACGGTTTCAGGTCTTCCAAAAATGCAGCACAATCATCACTATGAATTTGCATTTCAATGGCTTTGCTCAAATCTAAACTGAAGATACCCATAATAGATTTTGCATCTACAACATATCTTCCGGAAACCAGATCCACGTCATAATCACATTTGCTGACGAGGTTTACAAAGTTTTTTACGTCATCAATGGAAGAGAGCATAATCGTTGCAGTTTTCATTGATAATCACTCCTTTTGTTTCAATATTTGGAAGGACTATCCAAAATCCTTCCATTCTTATTATAATATAATATGCGCGGCAAGTCAAATAATATATCAAACAAAGTCAAAAAAATTTCTGGACAAGATTCGTCAAAATGAACAAAAAGCCCTTTCAAGGGGAAAGGGTATGGCGGTATAGCGCAGGTTATGATATAATAGACGCAGAGCGTCTATTATAAATCGAAAGTGCCTCCGCCTCGCCACGCATAAAACGTGGCAACCGGCGGAGATGCACAAAATTATACCAAATTGCTTCGCAATTATGGTATAATGGACGCATAGCGTCTTATTGCAGAGGAAGTTCCTTGTCGGGAGACGACGCGGAACCACCCCTGTGCGCAGGGGCGAAACTGCTCCGCAGTTATGATACAATAGATAATAATTTAAGAAAGTATTTTGCAGGGGAGAAAACGATTTTTATAGAATTGGAGAAGAAAAACATGAGAACAGTCGCATTTTATACACTTGGCTGCAAGGTCAACCAATATGAAACGGAGGCAATGGAGGAACAATTCCGGCAGGCGGGATATGACATTGTGCCGTTTTCCGGGCCGGCGGACGTCTATGTTGTCAATA
>CBCTHD010000124.1:0-6524 GCA_965146615.1 uncultured Clostridia bacterium | reverse complement strand
CAGGAACGGATAGACAATCAAAATAGGCACTGTCGAAACAACAATGGTAGAGTATTTAATGACTTCGCTCAGCGCCTGCTGCTCCGCTGTTTCGGTTGCCATTACCATGTCGTCCTGTTGGTTGTCAATCAAAATCTGGCGCAGGAACAACTGCAACGGATACAATTTCGTGCTGCGCAGATAAATCATTTCCTGGAACCATGAATTCCAATGTTGTACGGCATAGTACAGGACTATAACCGCAATGGTCGGCATTGCCAGCGGGAAAATAATTTTGACCATTACGCGGAAGGGACTAGCGCCGTCGATTTTGGCCGCCTCCTCCAGGCTGACCGGCACGCCGGCAAACCCGGTTCGCAGAATAATTAAATTGAAGGTACTAATTGCCGTCGGCAAAATGGGACCCAAGCGCGTGTCAACCAAACCCAAGTTTTGTACCAGCAAATACGTCGGAATCAGACCGCCGTTAAAATACATGGTAAAAATAATGAGCAGCATAATCAATTTATTCCAATAAAGTCCCGGCCGGGAAGTCACATATGCCAGAGAAATCGTTAGCGCCATGTTAATCGCCGTCCCGACAATCACATAGAAGATGGTGTTTCCGTAACCGGTGATAATTTCTGATTTTGCCAGCACTGCTTTATACGCGTCCAAGGAAAAGCCCTGTGTCCAAAACAGCGGCCCCGAATGTTTGATAAACAAGGTCGGTTCGGAAAAGGAAGCGAACACGACATAGAGCAGTGGATATAATGTAATCAGCGTCAGCGCTGTCAAGACCAATGTGTTGACAACCGTAAAAGTGCGCTGTCCAATCGTACGTTTTATCATATTCTTTTTCCTCCTTCCTTACCACAAACTGTTTTCACTGAACTTACGGCTGAAAAAGTTTGCTAAAAACACCAGCACACAGTTAATACCGGAGTTTACCAAGCCTACTGCCGCAGAAAAACTGTAGTCAGACTGCTGCAAACCTTTCCGGTAAATATAGGAGGAAATAATATCCGACTTTTCATAGGTAACCGGTGTGTACAGCAAGATTACCTTATCCGCGCCCAAGCTCATGATACTACCAATTCTCAAAATCAGCATAATGACAACAGTAGACGCAATTCCAGGCAGGGTGACGGCAAACAGCTGCCGGATTTTACCTGCGCCGTCAATTTCTGCCGCCTCATACAACTCCATATCCAGTCCCGCCATCGCGGCAAGGTAAATGATGCTGTCCCAGCCAATTCTCTGCCAAACGTCTGAAATGACATAGATGGGTCGGAACATGTCGACTTCCGTCAATAGGTTTCCGTGGTTTCCACCCGTGAGAGCATTTACCAATTGCGTGATAATGCCGCGGCTGGAGGTAAAATCCACAATCATACCGCAAATAACCACCATGGAAATAAAATGCGGCAGGTATGTAATCGTCTGCACCGTCTTTTTGAACCACATTGCCCGCACTTCGTTCAGCATCAGCGCCAAAATAATTGGCGTTGGAAATGTGAATATTAGCAACAAACAATTCAAAATAATCGTATTACTAAATACACGGCCAAAAAACGGACTGCCGAAAAACTCCCGGAAGTTATCCAGACCAACCCAAGTACTTCCCAAAATACCGCCCGACGGCGTGTAATCATTAAACGCAATGATCACGCCATACATCGGACCATACATAAAAATGATATAATACAGCAGCCCCGGAACCGCCAGCAAATAGGTCGCCCAGTTTTTGCGCATGTCGCGTGCCACTGTATTGCACCAGCCGGCAAATCTGCTCTGGTTCGCCAGCGCTGCGCCGCCTTGTGTTTTCAAATCCATATAGTTTCTCTCCTTCTCTCCTTGTTTCCTCGGCGGCTTTTAGTGCCGCCCAGGCGCTCCGATCGTCTCATCATATCGGATTTACTGCTGTGTATAACGACTCGTCAGTCGTGTCCCCCGCCCCCTTAGGCGGCGGTGAATATATTCATTCAGCGAAAGTACAATCTCCCACTGAATTTGATCAAACACTCCTGTCGTTCGCTAAATACTGGGGCGCTGCCCTCTGATTCGATATGCTAGTTCCAAATACGCTATCGCTATGTGCTTCTACTTTTCTTTTACCGTTCTGTTTTTTCGCAGTGATATAGTTCGAGCCTATATGAAAAATATAGGCTCGAACTGATGCTGTTATTGATTCATTTGTCTGTCATATGCTTGCTGCCGAATTTGAATAACCTCTTCGATGCCCATAGATTTTAATGTTTCAATAAACTGGTCAAAGTTGCTCAGCGGTTCCGTTCCGATGATAAACTTGCCAACCATTTCTTCTACGTAAGAACTGATGTCCGATCCTAAATTTGCTACTTCATCGCTTTCTTCTACTGTATATTTCAGCGGACGCAGTAAGAGGGATTTGTCCGCATCGAGTGCATACTGCACAGAATTTTCTTTTACCTGTTTGATTTCATCTGACAGTTCAGATTCCAATCCCTGCGCAGCCGCATATTGAATCATTCCCGAAAAACCGGTGTTGGTCATATAGGTACAAATGGCTTCATACGGCGTTTTGCCGTCCGGATTGTTCTGAATCAAATCTGTAAACTGTTTGGTGCCGTCCGCATTAACCGTATAAGTTTCGTCTTTAAAACCCCAGTTCATCATGTCAGACGCTTCTTCACTGTAAAGGTAATCAAAGTACCGAACCGCTTCCACAACATTTTTGCAAGAGGTTGTTATCATGCTGCCGTCGCCACGCATCGTCTGAATAATGGCGCTGTTCGGGTAATAGTTTTTGCCGCCGTTCCAAGTCGGATAAGGCACCGCCACCAGTTCAACGTTAGAATTAAGCTGCATGTACTTCGGCATGGAGTTGTTGTTATCAATATAGAATGCTCCCACCTGATCGTTGAGCACCAAAGAATCCAACTCTTTCGAATTGGTATTGAGGAAATTCTCATTGATCAGTCCTTCGTTGTACCATTGATTCATGGTGGTCAGATATTCTTCAAAGTTCGGATTCAATGCAGAATGAGTGATCTTCCCAGTGTCCGGATCGAGATAATAATCATATTTGCTAAATCCATACGCACTGGTAAACGCCTCTTTGAACATCCAGTTCAAGCTGCTAAACGGCACTTCGTCCTGTTCACCGTTGCCGTTGAGATCTGTTTCTTTAAATTTTTT
This sequence comes from uncultured Clostridia bacterium, assembly GCA_965146615.1. GTDB lineage: Bacteria > Bacillota > Clostridia > RUG12999 > RUG12999 > JAAWTG01. Next base: position 3,365 of record CBCTHD010000124.1, on the reverse strand, counting down.
CAGCACATTGTACCACTCGTCAATGGTGGTCGGCACGGACTCTCCAACCTGATCCAGCCAATCCTGGCGGATAAAATAACCATCATAGCACAGGAATTTCTGATCGTCCACCATTTTGGGGAACATGACAATTTCACCATTTGCCATGAGCAGTTGCTCCTTCAGATCCGGTTTTTCTTCAAAAACCTTGCGCAGGTTGGGCGCCAATTTTTCTATGTACGGCGCCAAATCCAGGCAGACACCATTTTTCAACTGTTTCAAACCAGTATCCATCCAAGAACTATAAATAATATCCGGGTAATTATTGGACGCCAGAATAATGTTGAGCTGCTCTGTCGCCGTTCCGGTCGGATGCTGGAATTCCAGCGTCACACCAGTGGTTTCTGCCAATTTTGGAAATACCAACATATCTCCGTAGTTTTTCGCATATCCCTGAGATTTGTTTTCCATCCAGATGGAGAGGGTGATCCCTTCTTCCGAAATCGGCATTGTGTTTTCCGTGAGCACTTCCAAGGAATCCACATCCACATTAGCCGTTTGATTGTTGCCGCCGCAGCCTGCTAACAGCCCAACAGCGAGTGTCAGCGCCATAGCGCCGCACAATACTTTCTTTGCCTTCATTACCTTATTTCCCCTTTCATTTTTCATTTTACAATTACAATCCCGTCTTTTCTGCACGGAGACCGGGTTGAACCGCCATAAACAGCCGGAGTCCGACGTCACTGTTATGTCATTTGTTCCGCTGCACGCTGTGCTGCCGAAATCCGTACTGGTTCCATCGCCTTTTTATTGTAGCACGGCTCTTCCGTCAAATGCAATATGCAATTTCAGTTTTTATTATTCAATTTTCGGGATATTTATCGCAAAATTCGAAATGCCCAACACAAAATCTGATACTTTTTCCAGAAAACCGTACAATTTTCCGCCCGGTTTATCGCACATCCGAAATTGCATATTTCGTTTAGCAAGTTTCCATTACCGGGAAAATAGTTTCAGGCATCTCATGAAAGGGGATTATTTTGTGGTTCTACAGAGAGCGGCGGTTACTGATTGCTCGTTTGTCTGTCATATGCGGTCTGATAAATTTCAATGACATCTTCGATGCCCATCTCTTTTAATGTTTCCAAAAACGTTTCATAATTACTCAGCGGCTCTGTGCCAATAATAAATTTGCCGACCATTTCCGTGACATAACTTGATATATCTGATTCTTTCGTAGATTTTGCATCGCTTTCTTCCACCGTATATTTCAAGGGACGAACCAAGAGGGATTTGTCTGCATCGAGTGCGTACTGCACAGAATCCTCTTTCACCTTTTGAATATTTTCCGACAGGTTTGCTTCCAACTCGTGTGACGCCGCATACTGAATGATTCCGGTAAATCCGGTGTTGGTCATATATTTACAAATTGCTTCATACGGCGTTTTTCCTTCCGGATTGTTTTGAATCAAGTCGGTAAACTGTTTGGTACCGTCTTCGTTTACCGTATAGGATTCTCCCTCAAAGCCCCAGTTCATAATGTCAGATGCTTCTTGTGTGTAGAAATAGTCACAGTAGCGAACCGCTTCCACAACGTTTTTACAGGATGTTGTGATCATGCAGCCTTTACCGCGCAATGTTTGGATAATGGCATTATTCGGATAATAGCTCTTACCGCCGTTCCAAGTCGGATAGGGAACCGCAACCAATTCAATGTCCGGATTGAGCTGCATATATTTTGGCATGTCGTTGTTGTTATCAATATAAATTGACCCCAGCTGGTCATTGAGCACCAGAGAATCTAATTCTGTCGTGGTGGAATTGAGAAAATTCTCATTGATTAGCCCTTCACTGTACCACTGATTCATGGTCGACAAATATTCTTTAAAATTAGGATTCAACGTAGCGTGCGTGATTTTTCCGCTGTCCGGATCGAGGTAATAATCATATTTACTGAATCCATACGCACTGGTAAACGCCTCGCTAAACATTGATTTTATACTGCTAAACGGTATTTCATCCTGCTCGCCGTTGCCGTTTAGGTCCGCTTCCTTAAATTTTTTCAGCACAGTATACCACTCGTCAATGGTGGTCGGCACAGACTCTCCAACCTGATCCAACCAGTCTTGACGAATAAAATAGCCGTCATAGCACAAGAATTTTTGATCATCCACCACTTGAGGAAACATCACGATTTCACCGTTTGCCCAGACAAGCTGTTCCTCTAAGTCCGGTCTTTCTTCCAGTAGTGCACGCAGATTAGGCGCTAGTTTTTCTATGTACGGTGCTAAGTCCAGGCAGACGCCGTTTTTTAGCTGCTTCAGCCCTGATGTCTGCCAGTTGCTGTAAATCATATCCGGATAACTGTTAGATGCCAGGATAATACTAAGCTGTTCTGATGTTGTCCCGGTTGGGTGCTGGAATTCCAGCGTCACGCCGGTTATCTCTGCCAGCCTGTCAAATGCCAGCATATCCGCATAACTTTTTGCATATCCCTGAGACTGGTTTTCCAACCAAATGGACAGAGTCACACCTTCTTCTGATATTGGCATCGTGTTTTCCGTAAGCACTTCCAAGGAATCCACATCCACATCAGCCGTTTGATTGTTGCCGCCGCAACCCGCTAACAGCCCGGCAGCGAGCGTCAAGGCCATAGCGCTGCATAACAATTTTTTTCCGTTCATTTCTTTTTCTCCTTTCTTGTTTACGATTGAAAACCTCATTGCGGCGGGAACCGAACTGATTCGCCATAGACAGCAGGGTGCCGGAAGCATTGGTCCCTTCACCCGTTTGCCCCGCAGCTTGGATTCCGTATCCGTTTCATCGATTTTCATTGTAACACACATTTACCATCATACACAATGTGCAAATTGTGTCTTTTACAATTCATTTTTTTACTTATTTGCGATAAAAACGATACTTTTTCAAAAAAAACATGCAATTTTTCTTTTGTTCCCCTCAAAATCAGACTTCTCTTACAGGTTCCCCATAAAAAAAGCGGACCGCACATCAAGCTGCGCGACCCGCCATATTTTTACTTTTATAATTGTTCCCGATATTTCCCCGGTGTTGTTCCATAGCGTTTTTTGAAGGCGCGAATAAAGGTTCCCGCGTCAATAAACCCGCAACGGCGTGCAATTTCTTCTAATTTTAAATCTGACTGTAACAGCATTTCCGCATTTTTCAATCGAATATTCAAAATATAATCCCGCAAAATTTTACCGGTTTGCTGTTTAAATGTCTTAGAAAGGTAGCTGGACGACAAATGAAATATATCTCCCAGTCGGTTTACATTCAAATCCACATCTGAAAAATTCTCCTGCACATACGCCATTACCTTATCGCCAAGGGTCGTTTCTTTTTCCTGACGTATTTTTCGCTGTGTG
>CBCTHD010000123.1:0-6527 GCA_965146615.1 uncultured Clostridia bacterium | reverse complement strand
TATAAAGTAACCTTTTATGATTTATTAAAAAGCATGAATAAAAAGAAATTTATCGCGTTGATCATGGCTGTTGCAGTTGTGATTAGTATGACAGCATTTCCGATTCAAGCGGAGACCGACACAGATAGTCTATATATTCATGCAGTCTGGTCCCTTGGAATTATGGAAAGCGACAACACAGACAGCTTTTTGGCAGAAGAAACTATTGAGCGCATTGACGCAATCAAATATGTATTAAACTTCATGAACATCAAGCAGTACAGTGGTGATGGTCAGCGGCATTTTACAGATGTTTCTGTTTACAGTGATTATTATGACCTGACTACTACAGCTATGATGGCAGGAATCATCGTGGGAAACAACAATGGCGAGTTTCGTCCCAATGACGAGGTGAGCTATGAAGAAGCGATAGCGATGCTCCTTCGTGCCATGGGATATGATAAGCTGGCAAACGCCAAGGGCGGGTCGTTGACAGACTATCTGTTAGTGGCAAACCAATACGGATTTTTAAATGGAATATCGACAACCGGTACCTATATCACGCGCGGCGAAATGGCGCATATGTTCTATAATGCCTTTGATATTGGTATCATGGAATATACCGCATTTGGCGCAACCAGCACGTTTGGCATTGATGACGACAGGAAAGGTCTCAGCATGTTGGGATTGAAAAAGGCGGAAGGTATGGTTACGGCAAACTCGGTATCGTCCGTCTACTATTCGGCGTCGCCCGTATCCATCGGGTATGTAAAAATTAATGACAATGACTTTAGAGTGGGTAATTCCAACGCAGGTCAGTATCTGGGCTACAACGTTGAATTTTACTATGAATACGACCGCGATGATGAAAACACAGGGGAGATTGTGTTGGTATCACCCAAACGCAACGACAGTGTAACCTATTCCTTTGAAGAAGGCAGCTTTATAGTAACCGGTAACGATCTTTACTATACCGGCAATACCGGCAAGAAAATCAAAATACCTGTAACGACCGAAAGTATTATCATCAAAAACGGCTCGAGCGTGCCTTATGATTTAGGTGTCTTTGAGAACGCGCCTTCCGAAGGCAGCGTTACCTTTGTGGAAAACGGCAGCAGCGGTTTTTATAATGTTGTAATCATCAATGCGGTTGCTAACGACATCGTAAGAAGTGTTGATACAGAAGCAGGCGTGCTGAATCTGAAGTTTGGCGGCGCCATCCAGCTTCCTGAGGAGCATACCGGCGGCTTGATTTTCGTTACCAAAAACGGTGCACCGGCGACGCTGAGTGATGTAAAGACGGGAGATACCATTTCGTATTCCATTGATGATAATAGCCGGTCCATCACGATGGCGCTTTCTGACGTGCAGGCATCGGGCTCCATATCCGAAATATCATTTGAGTATGACCGTTTGAAGCTAACCATCAACGGAACTGCATATTTGGTCGACAACGTATATTTTGGTTCGGATGCGAACAACCTGACGCAGGAGATTTATGAACAGTACAACATTAAGCTGGGCAACAATGTGCTTGCTTATATAAGCTGCAGCGGCAGTATTGTAGACCTTGAAGTAAAAAGCGCAAGAAACTATGGTTATGTTCTGGACGTGGGAACAGATTCGACGTTTGGACAGAACGTTCAAGTAAAGCTCTTTACCGTTAGTGGCAGCGCAGCAGTATATGATGTTGCATCGAATGTGAAAATCGACGGAATCAGTGCAAAAAGCCTTTCTGCGGCGGAAATTTGCGCGAAAATAAAGGGACAGGACGAACTCATTGCCTACGAACTGGACGGCAGCGGCAAAATTTCTGAACTGCTGTTTCCGCAGGAACCCTCCGGGAACTTGTATGTTGACCAGGGCAGATTTGTCCGTACTTATACACTTGTTAATGCAGCGCAGTATTCGGGCGCAACGCTGGGCGGAATCGGTGCAAATAACACCTATCTTTTCAGCATACCCCAAGCAGCAGCCGGTGAAATCATTGATGAAGATGACTGTGACTGCACTTTGAATGGTTTGGTGAGAGGTACAAGTTATAAAAATGTAATTCTATACGATGTAGGTTTAAATGGGGTTGCATCTGTTGCACTGCAAAGAGCGTCAGTGTCAGGATATAATACTACACCAACAAGAAGTTATGTGGTACGTAATGTTGTGGAAGCTGTTCTGCCGGACGGAGACAGCGGATATAAGCTCAATTATATTTCAAACGGCTCAAACGGCAGCATATATATTGCTGATGAAACCTTGAACCTCTCGGAAGGCGGAAACGGTGACATCCAAGCGCAAGACTTACAGTTTGGCGACATCATCACGTTTGAAGCGGATAAGGCTGGAAAAATGAAGAAGTTTTCCGTATTGTACCGTGATGAACGGCAGGCAAACTCCAATGGTGTTATCTATGTTGCCGGCGATGGTATATTAAACAGCCGTGAAATTCTTTTGATGAAAGGAACGGCACAGTACATAAACGGCGACACTTTATCCATCTCGTACACATTGGGCGGCAGAACCTGTTATGAGATTTTTTCAGGATTCAGTAAACAAACCCTTACGGTAATCAATATGAAGGAAAAAGAAGTTGAGACACGGGAAGTGGGGAGCATCATACCGACAGCGTTCAGCCTGACGGGTGAAACGCCGGGGGATACAATCTTTGTAAACGCAAACAGAAACGTACTGAATGAGGTGATTGTATATGAGTATGAGTAAGAGAGTTTCTAAAACAGCTTTTGCGATATTGACGGCGTTAATAGTAATGCTTGTGCCAACGGTTCCCAATATCACCCAGGCTGCAGAGGATAATGAAATTGTATTTACAATTGATAACATTTCGGTGAGTAAGGACGGCAAAGGAATTGCTGCGCTGCAAAATGGCAGTCTTGAAGTGACCGCAGATATAACCAACATTTCAAGCGACCAATACACACCGCTTTTGCTGGCATTTGCTTGCATTGGGGAAAACGGCGCAGAGGATATAGATCGCTTCATCATTAATGATACGGCCTATTATGATACAATTTCCTTTGCTGCAGGCGAAAGCAAAAATCTAACCTTTAACTTAACTGTGGAAGATGCAGAAAACACCTTTATCAAAATCGTGGTGGCGGAGAGTTTGGACAGCGGCAGACTTTTGTCGGAACAGACCTATTATGATCCTTCCAATGCGGTAAAGCTGAAATCTGTTTCGATTAACGGTAAAACGGTTGATGGATTTGACCCGGATGTACTTGCGTATACAGTAGAACTTGCGCGGAGCGCCACATTCCCGCTTACTGTAGAGGCAGTTGCGATGAACAGTGATGCGACTGTAAACATTTCCAATCCAAGTTCTATGAGTGAAACCTTGACGATTACGGTTTCCTGTGAGAATTTGTCGGCACGCAGCTATGTTTTCTCTTTCGAGGCGGCAGCCTTGGTAAAGATTTCAGATTACGCACAAGAGAGTTCTTATCCTGCAGCAAACAATATTACTATTGTAAACAACTTCAGCGGCGGACTGCGCTGGAATAACAGAAATGACGTTAGCTGGGATACAAGCTCTATACCGGATTACCTGAAAGGAACAACCTACATCAGAACGAACGATAAGGACAATCCGAATGACTCAGCGGATTTGAATGCAGTCGGAACGAGCAAACTGTTTACCATGACTATTAGTCAAAGTGCGACCATTTACTATGTAACCTGGTCAAACTATGTAGAAGTGAATTGTCAGTCTATGGTAGAAGGTTGGCTGAATGAGGGCGCAGATTGGATGGACAATGGTGAGAAATCCACCCTTACCACAAACGCCTCCGGCGATCAAAAAGCCAGATGCTATATTTTGAAAAGAGAGTTTACGGTAGAGGACGGTCAAACGCTCGATATAGACTTTAGCGTACCGGGTAAAACTTATAATGCCTCCATGTATTCCATGTTTATTGCATGGGAAGGAGAGGTTCCGCCAACACCGACTCCGACAGCGCCGGTGGATGAAGAACCGACGATAAGAATTTCAAACTATGCGAACGAAGCAACCTATCCGGCGGCTGAACATTTCACGATTGTGGAAGACTTTAGCGGCGGCTTGCGTTGGAACAACAGAAATGATATTAGTTGGGATGAAAGTTCCATACCGGATTACCTGTTGGGCACGACCTATGTCAGAACGAACTACATGGATAATCCTACGGATTCACCGGACATAAACGCAGATGGAAATGGATATAACAATTTATTTACCATGACGATCAATAAGAGCGCGACTGTTTACTATGTAACCTGGTCGAACTATGTAGGTAACAATTGTCAAACCATGGTAAACAGTTGGATAAGCGCCGGAGCGGAATGGCTGGACGGCGGTGCGGAATCCACACTGACAACAAACGGTTCCGGCAATCAAAAAGCTAGATGTTATCTTCTGAAACGAGAATTTAAGGTAGAAGAAGGTCAAACACTCGATATAGACTTTACGGTACCCGGAAAAGATTACAATGTATCGATGTATTCCATGTTTGTTGATTGGGCAGATGAAGATACACCGGAGCCGACTCCAACACCAACACCGGACGGCGACGAAACCCCGACCATAACGATTTCAAACTATGCGCAGGAAGCGACCTATCCGGCGGCAAGCAATTTCACGATCGTGGAAGATTTCAGCGGCGGCTTGCGCTGGAATAACAGACCTGACATTACTTGGACGGAAAGCTCCATACCGGATTATCTGCTGGGCACGACCTATGTCAGAACAAACTACATGGACAGCGCATCAAATGCGGCAGATTTGAATGCAAGCGGGAACGGTTATAACAGATTGTTTACCATGACCATCAATAAGAGTGCGACGATCTACTATGTAACATGGTCCACCTATGTGGGCAATAATTGTCAAACGATGGTAAATGACTGGCTGGCTGCGGGAGCGGAATGGGTTGACGGTACTGAGAAATCTACTTTGACTACAAACGATAGTGGCGATCAGAGGGGCAGATGTTATCTTCTGAAAAGAACGTTTGAAGTGCCGGCGGGTGAAACACTGGATATTGATTTTACAGTACCCGGTAAAGATTACAGTTCGTCTATGTACTCCATGTTTGTTGATTGGGTAGATGAGGATACACCAACACCTACTCCAACTCTGACTCCTACACCCACGCCAACGCCTACACCTACACCTACGCCCACACCGACACCTACGCCGGGCGACGAGGACGCAGCGATAAGAATTTCAAATTATGCGAATGAAGCAACTTATCCGGCGGCTGACAATTTCACGGTAGTGGAAAACTTCAGCGGCGGGCTGCGTTGGAACAACAGAACAGACGTAAGCTGGCTGGAAAGCTCGATTCCGGATTATCTGCTGGGTACAACCTATATTAGAACAAACTTCATGGATAGCCCGACAAACTCGGCGGACTTGAATGCAACTGCAACAGACAGATTGTTTACGTTAACGATCAATAAGAGCGCGACAATCTACTATGTAACATGGTCCACCTATGTGGGCAACAATTGTCAGACCATGGTAAATGAATGGCTGAGCGCAGGGGCACAATGGATGGACGGCAGTGAGCCTTCCGCTTTGACTACGAACAGCAGCGGAGACCAGAGAAGCAGATGTTATCTTCTGAAAAGAACATTTGAAGTGCCGGAGGGTGAAACATTGGATATCGACTTCACAGTACCCGGCAAAGATTACAGTGTGTCTATGTACTCTATGTTTGTCGATTGGGCAGATGATACAGATACAGCTGCGCTTGCTACACTGTCAGCGCAAGATGTGTTAGGTAGCTTGGGTGGTATGTCCGTTTCTGCAGCAGATACAGCAGGTGATGCAAGCTGGACGGTTGAAAATGGTGTTGCTTATGTGAGCGGAACATCAGAAACAGGCGAGCAAAACGTACTGCTTCAAGTCTTCAAACCGGGAACATCTGCTGCTGGGAAAACACCGGACGATTTGCTCTACTACCATGTGGTATCTTCGGACAGCGCCGGTGAATTTGAAGTGGCAGTTCCGTTGTACAAAGCAGATTTGACAGGAACCTTCCCGTATGAGGCATATACGGAAGACGGCGTGATTAAGCAGGGTGATAGTATTTTATATAATCCAAGCGGAGATTCCAGCATTAGGGCATTCTCCGTTGGCGGGAAAACCGGAGTCATCAGCGGAAATAACATTTCCGTAACGGTAGATCCAAATACAAATGTCACAGGACTGATTGCGCAGTTCACCGCAGGCGAAAATGCGCGTGTATATGTGAATGGCGTGCTGCAAATAAGCGGACAGACCAGAAACAACTTTACCAGTCCGGTAGTATATACCGTTATTGCAGATAACGCTACACAGACGCAGTATACGGTAACCGTAACAAAGAGCACCGCTAACACTGCTACAGGTGGCAGCAGCGGAGGAGCAGGCGGCGGTTCGCGCGGCGGCACAAGCAGTTCCGGTACGTCTTATGAAGCGGACACGAACACTTCATCTACATTGCCGGTAGTCGATGGAATTGAGTTGTTTGATGATGTTGACGGCAGCCACTGGGCATATGATTATATCG
>CBCTHD010000122.1:0-6553 GCA_965146615.1 uncultured Clostridia bacterium | reverse complement strand
ATACGGGCGAATATCAAGTGGGCGACACGCGTCTCATTATCTCCAATGGCGTGGGGCTGCACACCCTGCCCTTCCGGTTTCTTGCCCCGCCCGACATTCTGCACATTACCTTCAACTAACCGCAAAGGGACTGTAAAAAAGGCGCACAAAACAAATTGTGTTTTTTACAGTCCCCTTTTATTGGAATCAATCGGTTTTATTAGTTTCTGTATTTTTCGGATATAGGTGTTCAAACGTATCCGGCAATTATATTCTATGCCAATCATCAATGGATAGTTTTTTCTTATTGAAAGAACTCCACAAATTCTCTTTTATGCTGTATCCTTTGTTTTAAGTAATATATTAACTGTCACATTGTTGTTTGTTTTCAATTATATGATATAATTTATTATATAGTATTTTTGTAGGTAACATTCATGGTGGATTACGACATATTATGAGACGAAGGGAGTAGAATCGTGAAAAGGATAGACAAGACCAATATTGCTATTGGCGCAAGGATAAAAGAAATGCGGATAAAAAGACATATGACACAAGAGATGTTTGCGGAAAAAGCCGACATTTGCAGCGGGCAGCACGTCAGCAATATTGAGCGTGGCATCAACGGTGTGTCTGTTTCTAAGTTAATGGACATATGTGAAGTTCTTGATGTTGAGGCAGATTATTTATTATTTGGTATCAGGATAGGCAATGTAGAAACACAGTTACAAAAATACTTACGGCGAATGACAAATGAGCAATATCAATACGCTTCTGAATTTGTTAAGGTTTATGCAAAAACTTGTGGCTTAGCAGAAGAATAAATCCGATTCACCACAGTCCAAATAGGAATTTTTCTATAAGCACATAAATAATGTCGATTACTACAGACAAAAATAAGCCGCCAAAATCCCGAACCAACAGCATATAATACTAAATCCCGGCGAAAACCACAAGTACCGTAGTTTTGCCGGGATTCTTTTTTTGAAAACAGGGACTTTTTTCCGTCTCCGTCGTATCTATTTTTACTGGTATTCTACCACGTCAATCCATTTTGACAAAAATTCACGTTCCGATTCGTTTTTCTTTGTCATCTGTGCCGCGGCAACAATGGGCAGCCACTGCTGCACATATTGTTTCGCCGTATCGCTCTTTTTGCAAAACAGCGTCATATATTTTTCCGCGATTTCTTCCGATTCCAGCGAAAACAGCAGATATGTCATCGCCGCGTCGGCGCTTGCATTTCCTTGTGTCGCATGGGACCAGTCAATCACAAACGCACCTTCGTCATTGATAATCACGTTGGTTGGGTTAAAGTCGCCGTGACACACTTTGGTATGCTTCGGCATACCGTCCAGGCGCGTATGCAATTCGTAGCGTGCGGTTGCGTCCAATTCATCTTTCAGGCTGTCAATTTGCCGAATCAGTTTATCTTTTAATTTATTCAGCAACGGCGCTTTTTTCTCATGGATTTGCAGCTGCAAATCAACAAACAGTTCTAAATATTCATCCAGTTTTTCCGGATTCTTTTTCATCAGGTCCGCCAGTGTTTCTCCTTTGACGTGTTCAATGGCGATTGCCCATTTGCCGTCTACCTTCCCTACTTCCTGTACTTTCGGGATATTCAGCCCGGTTTCTTCCACTCTGGCATGATTCAGCGCTTCATTAAAAATGTCTGCTTTGGGATGTCCTTCCTCGAACACCTTCACAACAGAATTGCCGCTCTGGTACACGGTCTTATGTGCCCGCTGGACTAAAACCTTACTGTTTTCTAACTTCATTAGGGATTCCTCCTTACATAATAGTTTCAGCCGCCGCGCGGAACGGGGTCCGCCCCGCCGCGCCCGCATGACCGAATTTTATTTTCCGTAATAAGATTTCAAATACAGTTCTTTGATTTCGCTAATCAGAGGATATCTCGGGTTTGCGCCGGTACACTGGTCATTGAATGCCTGTTCGCACATCTCGTCCAGCGTATCCAGGAAGGCTTTTTCGTCGATACCATAGTCTTTAATGGTTTTCTTGATACCGATTTTTTCTTTCAGGTCTTCCAGTGCAGCCAGGAATTTTTCAAACGTATCATTGTCGTCTTTGCCGACAATACCGCAGAAATGCGCCGCTTCTACATACCGTTCAAATGCGTGCGGATACTGGTATTGGGAGAACGTACCCATCTTGGTCGGTACATCTGCCGCGTTGTAGCGCATAACGTTGGTCAAAATGATTGCATTCGCCACGCCGTGCGGCAGGTGGTGATATGCGCCCAGTTTGTGCGCCATGGAGTGGTTCAATCCCAGGAATGCATTTGCAAACGCCATACCGGCCATACAAGCTGCATCCGCCATTTTCTCACGTGCAATCGGGTCATTTGCACCATTTTCATAGGCGCTCGGCAGATACTGGAATACGTTTTTCATTGCTTTCAGCGCCAGACCGTCTGTATAGTCAGTTGCCATGACGGAAACATATGCTTCCAGCGCATGTGTCATCACGTCGATACCGGACGCGCTGGTCAACCCTTTCGGCTGGCTCATCATGTTGTCCACGTCCACAATCGCCATGTTCGGCATCAGCTGATAATCTGCCAGCGGATATTTTACGCCGGTCTTTTCGTCGGTGATAACCGCGAACGGCGTCACCTCAGAACCTGTACCGGAAGACGTCGGAATCGCTACAAAATACGCTTTTTCACCCATTTTTGGGAAGGTGTAGACACGTTTGCGAATGTCGATGAAGTCCATCGCCATATCCAGGAAGTTAACGTCTGGGTGTTCATACAGCACCCACATGATTTTCCCGGCGTCCATTGCACTACCGCCGCCCAATGCGATAATCACATCCGGCTCGAAGGAACGCATCTGTTCCGCACCTTTGGTCGCACAATCCAGCGTCGGATCCGGTGCAACTTCATAGAAACAGGTGTGTTCAATACCCATTTCATCTAATTTATTTTCAATCGGTTTGACATAACCGTTTTTAAACAAGAATGAGTCTGTGACGATAAACGCCCGTTTTTTGCCCATCACTGTGCCGAGTTCATCTAATGCTACCGGCATGCAGCCTTTCTTAAAGTATACTTTCTCAGGCGCTCTGAACCAAAGCATGTTCTCTCTCCTCTCAGCAACCGTTTTCACATTCAACAAATGTTTGACGCCAACGTTTTCGGAAACAGAGTTTCCACCCCAGGAACCGCAACCCAGCGTGAGGGACGGCGCCATTTTGAAGTTGTACAGGTCGCCGATACCACCGTGGGAGGACGGTGTGTTGACCAGCACACGGCAGGTTTTCATTGCCGCAGCATGTTTTGCCATTTTTTCCGTTTCCGCCGGGTGGATATAGAGAGAAGACGTATGCCCATAACCGCCGTCCGCTACCAGGCGTTCCGCTTTGGCAATCGCTTCGTCAAAGTCTTTCGCTTTGTACATTGCCAATACCGGAGACAGCTTCTCATGCGCAAATTCTTCGGAAATATCAACCGATTCCACTTCACCAATCAGGATTTTTGTGTCCTCCGGCACTTTCACGCCCGCGATTTTCGCAATCGTCGGCGTTGACAGCGCCGTTGATGATAACCGTTTTACGGACTTTGTCCAGCTCCGCGCCTTTGAGGAAATAGCACCCGCGCATCTGGAATTCCTGTTTCACCTGTTCATAAATGCTTTCCAGCACCGTAACAGACTGCTCGGACGCACAAATCATACCATTGTCAAACGTTTTGGAATGAATAATGGAGCTGACTGCCATTTTGATATCCGCTGTTTCGTCGATGATAACCGGTGTGTTTCCCGGTCCAACGCCGATTGCCGGTTTTCCGGAGGAATATGCTGCTTTCACCATGCCGGGACCTCCTGTTGCCAGGATAATATCCGCACTCTTCATGACTTCGTTGGTCAACTCCAGAGACGGAACGTCGATCCAGCCGATAATACCTTCCGGCGCGCCCGCTTTCACTGCCGCGTCCAGCACAATTTTAGCCGCTGCAATCGTACACTCTTTCGCACGCGGATGGGGGCTGATGATAATTGCATTTCGGGTTTTCAGTGCAATCAAGGTTTTAAAAATTGCGGTAGACGTCGGGTTGGTGGTCGGAATGACTGCCGCAACCAAACCAATCGGTTCTGCAATTTTTTTCACACCAAACGCTGTGTCTTCCTCAATGACGCCGCAGGTCTTGGTGTTTTTGTACGCATTGTAGATATACTCTGCTGCGTAATGGTTTTTAATAACCTTGTCTTCCACAACGCCCATACCGGTTTCTTCCACCGCCATTTTTGCCAGCGGGATTCTTTCTTTGTTTGCCGCCAGTGCCGCTTCATAGAAAATTTTGTCGACTTGCTCCTGCGTATACGTTGCAAATTTCTTCTGCGCTTCGCGCATTGCGTTCATCTTTGCAATCAGCGCGTCTACATTGTCAATGATTGCAGGGATTTCCGTTTTTTTTGCCATTTTATTTACCTCCCAAAATAACATTTCATGTCTGTTTCGGTTGTGTGCCGCAGTACTGTTTGCCTTCACTTTGATATTTATTTAACAATCTCGATATACTACATTATAATACATTGTTAAATAAATGTCAATATTTTTTTTGAGAATTATGGTACTGCGGTATACAAAAATTCTCCGGATTTCCATGCGTTTTTTGTCTAAAATGATTGTTTACGGTTTTCTTGCTTCCTTATTATAAAGTAGGGCTATTCGTTTCGCTCTCTTTCCCCATTATATGGCGGCCAAAAACCAATCATGTATGGCTCTGTGTCCATTTTCCCAAAATTTTCTTTCCCTGCACCTTTTATTATAATACAACAAAGCACAAAAAGCAAGCCGCCTGTTTTGCCGCCGCTGCATGTATTGTCACTTTTTCTCAAAAGCAGCCGCCACCTTCCGTCACTCTGACGAACCCAGCATTTGTTTCCATGTCCCCACTTTCTTTCGAAGCAAGCAAAAAAAGGACCCCATTAGGGGTCCCCTCATTCCTTATTTTAGCCTATTACGGTGATTGACAGCGTTGGTGTCTGCGGCGGAATGCTCATGGTCATCATGTTTTTATGCACGGCTTTAATTTCCATTCCTTTTGCCAGGTCTTCCAGCTCCAGTGCATTACCATCTTCGTCCAAGATTTCCGTTTCCTCACTCACCAATAAAATTGTTTGCGCATTGGGATCCGTTTCGTCCCCAATTGTTACGCGTCCTTCTTCCACTTCCACAATGGTTCCTTCCAGTTCCATTGTTTCCGGCAAAACGCCCTCTTCCGCGTCTACCACTTCAATTTCATAAGCATATGTCTGCGGCGGCAGGCTCTTAGTCATCGCAAGGGAATGAACCACATTGATAATATCTCCCGCTTTGATGTCTTCCAGCCCGATTTCTTCGCCCGCTTTGGTAAATTTGGTATCTTCATTGGTGTTAAACACAATCTGTGTCTGCGGGTCTTCCAGGTCTTCTCCAATGACAATCTGGTCCCCTTCAACCGCCAGTACTTCGCCAATGGAAGCCACCGTTTCTATTTCCGGTGTCTCCTCTGTTACCACCGTGATGCTAACCGGAACGTTCTGTGGCGGTTCACTTGCCGTCATAATTCCGCTATATTCAACGTTGACAAGCATACCTTCTTCCAGGTCGGAAATGGTGATTTCTTCCCCATCTGCCCCTATGATTTTGGTATCCTCACCGTTGAGCAAAACAACAATACCACGTTCTGTATCGTCTACAACAACGCTTTCTTCTCCCACTTCGGTAACAGTCGCGTTATAGTTTGCTTCCGGTTCTGCAGTTTCCTCCGTATCGGTAATGGTCACCGTACCGTTGGGGTCAACAGTAACCGTTGTATGTAAGATTTCTTCCGCAAAGTTCACAGGAACAAAAGTTGTCCCGTCAATGATAACAGGCGCTTTCCCCAGCGGTATGGGCGCTGTTTTGGCAAAGGTGTATCCATCTACGCCATTTTGGAATGTAATGAAGTTGGCGCCGCGGGTAAGCCATACCGTTTCCGATTCACCGACCCATTCCACGTCAAATCCCAGCGCTTCCGCCAATGCGCGGACCGGAATCATCACTTTGTCGCCGTCCAAATATCCTTTTTTCTCAAGTTGCACGCCATTGACCACTACAACGTAGTCCTCCGCAGTGCTTACCGCTGTTGTCATGATACCGTCTCCACGGTCCACAACCGGCTGGTCCGGCGTATATTCTGCCATAGCAGAACTAGCGGATAATACCGTTACAGCGGCGGTAATTGCCATAATCTGATTTCTCTTTTTCATGAGCAAAGCCTCCTAATCTATGTATCGTTTTTACTTTCTATAAGCCTCTTTTTTCTGTGGCTTATATCATTAGACGGAAAGACCAGAAAAAAGTTCCAATAACAACATAAGAAAATGTTTTTGGTGTACACAATGCAAAATGCGGCGTCAATGTGCTGCGGAACCAGCTTATGCATTTCTATAGCTGCTAAGGTGTGCCAACCGTCCTCCGCTCAATCCTTTCCCCGCCCAAAGTGAGTATATCATCTTTTTGCAGTGCAAGCGCTTTCTGTTGGAAAGCACTTTTTTCATGAAAAAACGTGCGCTGCCAAATT
>CBCTHD010000121.1:0-6554 GCA_965146615.1 uncultured Clostridia bacterium | reverse complement strand
GTGCGCAATGTAAACCGGCGCGGCAGGCAATATCATATTCTTCATCCAGGCGTTCACAAATTTCTGATGTGTCGCGTTGGAGTACTGTAAAGCTAACCGTCGCTACGCGATGCGGCGTATCGGGGCAGAGCACGGAGATTTGTGGAATCCTCTTTAACCCATCTATGATTTGCTTTGTCAATGCCGCTTCATGTGCGAAAATAATTTCACGTCCCTTGCGGCGAATAAAACGGATGCCTTCCAATAATCCTGCAATGGCGGGGACGTTCTGCGTACCGCTCTCATAATACTCCGGGAGGATTTTCGGCTGTTCCAACGATTCGGAATTGCTTCCCGTTCCACCGCACATGAGCGGTGTAGGGGAGTATGCGGGCGGAATATAAAGACCACCGGTGCCCTGTGGGCCCATGAGACTTTTGTGACCGGGGAACGCGACAAATGCACCCAGCTTGTCAAAGGATAGCGGCAGTACACCCGCCGTCTGAGCGGCATCTATCAACAGCGGAATTTTGTAAGAGTGGCACAGAGAGGCGGCGAGAGATATATCATTTACAACACCGCTTACGTTGGAAGCGTGATTGATGACGACTAATTTTGTATCAGGGCGAATCAGCTCCGGCAAAGCGGCGATGTTACAACTGCCGTCCTCTGAAGCGGGAAGGATAGAGAGGTCGGCGTGGAGTTTGTAAAGGGGGCGTACAGTTGAATTATGTTCCAGACAGGAAACAATAACATGCCCGCCTGGAGTAACAATACCGAAAACTACCGTGTTTAGGGCATGGGTCGTATTGGTAGCAAAAACAATATTTTGTGGGTTCTGAGCATCAAAAAATTGTGCTAACTCATCACGACAATCCCATACAACCTCCAATGCGCGCCGCGCCATTTTATGACTGCTGCGTCCGGCATTTGCACCGCAGGAGGTCATATATTTGTAAACCGCGGAGCAGACATTGGAGGGCTTAGGGAAGGAGGTAGCAGCATTATCCAGATAAATCACGGGTTTCACTCCTTTCAAATAATTGTGGAGAGTCCCGCCGGGGGACCCTCCCAAATTTAATTCAACGGGGTATATTCATAGCCTTTATCCCCTTCGGTTTCTTGGTAAACACCTTTAATTGTAACATCCATGCGCCGTGCCTCCTGATATACCAGGTTCAGACTGCTGTAGGAAGTACGTAAGCTATAACCACAACCTCCAATGGCGAGGTGTTTAGGCGTCTGTATCACACTGGACGAAAAGCCTTTGTCTGCCAGAGATTTTTTCAACCGGAGAGCGGTCGTTGCTGATGAAAGTAAAACAATAACTTGAAACATCTTTCAAAACCTCTCTTGTTATTCAGGATTCATAGTTGTTAGATCCCCTGTTATCATGATATGTGAAACGGACGGATTCGTGTGTGAAATTTCTCTGCCGCAGCATAAAATAAAAAGATGGTATATTTGCACATGACGTAAGAATAAATTGTATACAAAAATATAGAAAAGTAACAAAATAGAGACAAAAAAGAAAAGAAAATAGCACTGAAAAGTAACGTTTAATAGTTCAATAAATTGTGCAATATGAATAATTGAGTAAAACGGAGATTTATTGAGAATGTGTGAAATTAATAGGATTAGATTGAAAAAATGGTCAAAAATGATTGAAATTCACCAATAAGTGATGTTGAAAAAAATGAAAAAACCGTGTATAATAAAACCATAAGATACAGGAAAATAAATTCTGAATCTTAAATTGTAAATAGGAGGTGTTTCCGTTGGCATAAGATAAAACGATTCGTTTCGTCAATCGAATAGAATTACTGCAAAGTTTCCGTGAGGAAAATGATAAATGAATTCATCAGAAGATGAAATAAAAAGGGGATGGCAGTTGTGAAAATGAACTGCAAACTTTTTCAAAGGAAAGAATAACAGAAAGAGGAGAGTCCCATGTACAATTAAAATTTGAAATTTATTTTCTGTTTCAAGAAATAAAAGATCTACCGCAAGGAGTGATCAGTGGAAAGGTGATTCCGTTGGGATAAGATGAAAAGATACTTTTAAATCGAGGTGATTTAAAGGTAAAAATGATGGATACAGTGGCACTACTCATTTAAATATATTATCAATAACGGGATATGAGGAGGCGGTTCCGGTGGTTGAACCAATTTGGAGAGCCGTTGCAAATATCGAAAATAAGTTTATGATGAAATGATAGTATGAATGAACGGCGGCAGAGCTGCACGTTGCAGTGGTGAGATTCCCATTGTATGAAATATGTCCCTTGGAAAATTGAATAGTAGATAAATTTATAACTGATATTTGTAATGGTAAAAAAAATTGCAGTGAAACTCTATCTAAACAAAAAATAATTCGTAGAAACTGTCAAACAGTTAGAACGAATTATCCTTCCTAAATGAAACGATATCGTAGAACATCGGAGTTATATCATGGAAGCTAAGTCGATGGAGACCACAGCGGAGTGATGTAGACAGAAGATGAAATAGGAACAAGTTGGAAACTGAATTACATCACAAAGACAGAGCTGATTGCAAGGATGAAATATATGTGAAATTATAGCGCTAGCATGTATTTTGGAATGGAAGCTAAATTTGATGATGGAGAAAACGTTTAAAAAATCAACAAAGTTCAGGAAAAGAAAGCCTGCAAGATGGAATTGATAGGAGAATAGAATTGCAGGATTTAAGGAGGATTTTTAGACCTTGAATGAATTAAATATCGAGGAAAGTATATAAACCGCACTTGCTTTTCATGGTAAAAGTAAGTGCGGTTTATTTTTTTAGGAGAAAAAATGAACCATTTGCTATGCAGCAGGGTTCCTGGCCGGCTTTAAGCATTGCAAAAAAGTCTTCGGTGGTATAATAGGCGCATAGCGTCTATTGGCAGAGGAAGTTCCTCGCCGGGATACGGCTCGGAACCACCCTGTGCGCAGGGACGAGAGTCTCCGGCACGCCACGCATAAAACGCGGCAACCGGCGGAGATGCACGTCATTATATCAAACTGCTCCGCAGTTATGATATAATGACGATAGTTTGATTATTAAAGAGGTATATGTAACATAAGTAAGAATGTACAGTAGTGCTGGGGACCAAGCGCTGCCGCTCACAGAAACGTAATTTCGTTTTTCTTTTTATAACAGCGTTTTTTGCTTCATTGGAAAAGTATTTGTTTTCCTTGTCCAAACCGTCATAAAATGAGAGTTGTCCTAATATAATGTGATAGTACAAAATTTAGGACAAGGAGGACAAATGACAACATGGATAAATTGCAAACGCCAAACAGTCAGGGACTGACACGGGAGCAGGCACAGCAAGCCCTGCAAAAATACGGTCCTAATAGGCTGCAGGAAGGCAAAAAAAATTCGGTTTTGAAGCTGTTTTTGGCACAGTTCAGCGATGTCATCACGATGGTATTGATAGTGGCGACGATTGTATCCTATTGCCTTGGGGAAGTAGAAGATTCCATCACAATTTTGTTGATTCTGCTGATGAACGGTATTTTGGGGTTCGTACAGGAATTTAAGACGGAAAAATCAATGCAGGCGTTGAAAAAAATGGCAGCACCCACCGCAAATGTGGTGCGTGACGGTGCAATGATACAAATTCCGGCAGAGGAAGTGGTACCGGGTGATTTGGTGGTTCTGGAAACGGGTGACAGGGTACCAGCTGACGCTGTGATTTTGGAAGAGAAGAACCTCGGAGTTAATGAGTCCATATTAACGGGAGAATCGTATCCTGTACAAAAGTCAAAGGGTTCGGCGGAGGATACAAGTGCGGAACATATGGTTTATATGGGAACAACCGTCACCAGCGGACGCGGGAAAGCCTTGGTAACGGGAACGGGAATGCGGACGCAGATGGGAGAAGTTGCGTTCATGATGCAGGACGCAGGGGAGGGTGAAACGCCGCTCAAGAAAAAATTAAACCGCATTGGCAAAGATTTGGTTATCATTTGTCTGTTTGTTTGTATTTTGATTATCATAGCCGGAATGTGGCATGGAGAGACACTTTATAATATGTTTTTATCCGGCGTTAGCTTAGCTGTTGCGGCAATTCCGGAGGGATTGCCCGCCATCGTGACCGTCGCACTTGCAATTGGCGTACAACGAATGCTAAAGCAAAAAGCGCTGATACGTAAGCTGCCTGCCGTTGAAACGCTTGGAAGTACAACGGTCATCTGTTCAGACAAAACGGGAACGCTGACAGAAAATAAAATGACAGTCAAGAAGATATATGCTGATTTTAAATTGTCGGACATTGGTGCAGTCACCGGAGCAGGCAAAGCGGAATCTTTGATGTTTGACATTGGGTTACTGTGTAACAACGCACAGGAATCAAAAGGGGAATTGCTGGGTGAGCCGACGGAAACGGCAATTTTGTTTGCTAGCAGGCTGAAAGGGCATAAAACGTCCGACAAAACCAGATTGGATGAATTGCCGTTTGATTCCGAACGGAAATGCATGAGCATTGTTTGTCGAGGAAATGATGGAGCCTATTATTTATACACGAAAGGGGCGCCGGACCGTGTATTACATAACTGTTCGCGCGTACAGACGGAAAACGGCGTGAAAACAGTGACAACCTTGCAGCGGGAAGAAATACAGCGTGCAAATGAATCTATGGCATCCGATGCTTATCGCGTTTTGGCATTCGCCTATAAAAAATTACCCGCTATGCCTGCAAAGATGGATGATACGCTGGAATCGGATTTGATTTTTGTAGGGCTGGAGGGAATGATGGACCCGCCGCGAAAGGAAGCAGCACATGCGATTGCAAGCTGTTATCGAGCGGGAATTCGTCCGGTTATGATTACAGGGGACCATAAAATTACGGCAACCGCTGTGGCGAAAGAGCTGGGTATGCAGGTGCAGGAAGGCAGTGTCATGGTAGGCGAAGAATTGGATGCACTTAGTGATATAGAATTAGAACGCAGAGTCGGCAGTATAACGGTATTTGCACGCGTCAGCCCAAAACATAAACTGCGCATTGTACAGGCATATAAGCGACAAAACCAGGTGGTTGCAATGACGGGAGACGGTGTAAACGACGCGCCGGCGCTGACGGCGGCAGATATTGGCGTCGCAATGGGGCAAAGTGGCACAGATGTCGCAAAAGAAGCCGCGGATATGATTTTGACGGACGATAACTTTGCGACGATTGTTTCCGCAATCAAAGAGGGTCGCATGATATTTGACAACATTCGCAAATTTATTAAATATTTATTGTCCTGTAACTTGGGAGAAATTTTGATTATGGGTGCGGCAGCATTTGTTGGAATGCCGCTACCACTGATTCCCGTCCAGATTTTGTGGGTCAATTTGGTGACAGACGGACTTCCGGCATTGGCGTTGGGGGTAGACCCTCCAGCAGATGGCATTATGGAACGAAAACCGCGGCGCGGCGATGCTGGGATATTTTCCGGCGGATTGGGCGGCAATATTGTGTTTTCGGGGTTGCTTATCGGCGCTGCAGCATTGCTTTCCTTTGGAATTGCCATCTATTTTACACATGGCAATTTGGCGGTTGCGCGGACGGTGTGTTTTGTTACAATGATTGCTACGGAGCTGTTTTATGCATTTGAGTGCCAGAGCGAATATCAAACGGTGTTTGAAGTTGGAATTTTCAGAAACATCTATTTGCTTTTGGCGGTCGTGGCATCTTTCCTGCTGACGGTAGCAATTCTATATGTACCGTTTTTAGCAGGCGTATTTAAAACGGTGGCGTTAGGGATAAACGAATGGTTGATTGTCCTGCTTTGCAGCGGCATTGAAATCATAATCAGCAGCATTTTCACAGCAACAGGTAAAAAGAAATAGGATACCCGGCTTTCACCATATCAGGTTCAAGGTCATATACTAAAGGAGAACCTGATATGAGTGAAAGCGGGTGAACACCTTGGTTTTGATTTGCATATTATCCATTGCTGTCAGCCTGGATGCGCTGGGCGTTGGGCTTGCTTATGGAATGAAAAAAATTAAAATTCCGATACAATATAAGTTGATAATGGCAGCTTTTTCCATTTTATACACCAGTATTGCCGTATCGATTGGTAATGTGGTAGTAAGGTTCCTGCCGCCGTTTGTGACAAATCTGATCGGCAGCGCAATCTTGTTTGGTATGGGAATTTGGCTGCTACTGCAAGGAATTTTGAAAAAGCCGGAGACAGAAGCAAAAGAGATACCGGAGTGCAAAACAGTATTTGAATGGATGATTAAATCGCTTGGTATCACCATTCAAATTACCAGAAATCCTGTGTCCGGAGACGTGGACCATTCCGGCTGCATTGATTTAAAGGAATCATTGCTCATTGGGTCGGCATTGTCACTGGATATTCTCGGCGGAGGACTGGGTTGTGCGATGATTGGATTAAATATTTGGATTATCCCCTTTACGGTGGCAGCAGCACAGCTATTATTTTTAAGCTGCGGACTGTCCTTAGGAAAGACTTTAGCAAAACGAAATATGCGTTGGCTGGACTTTGCACCGGGGATTATCCTGATTCTCATTGCTATTTTGCGTTGGTTTGGTTAACTGGAGAACATAGAGTGTTTTAT
>CBCTHD010000120.1:0-6558 GCA_965146615.1 uncultured Clostridia bacterium | reverse complement strand
CAAGTCCGATACACGGCGTACTTATTTGAAATTTGTCCTTAGCAGCATCGGGGCGACGGATACGATAACCTCTGCCCGCTTGGTCCTGTGGGGACGCTGGGTCGATAAGGCAGATGTGCCGCGCAATAACAGCACCTATCAAAAACGTATGACAGCGCTTACCAACTATGATACAGGCTGGACGGAAAACGAACTGTATTTCAGTGACACCTCTCACACCAATGCAATGTTTTCCTATGATGGAGAATGGGGCACCAAATGGGTACAACCGAATACAGACCGCTGCAATCCATTGGCGCGTTTTGAAGAAGAATTGTTCCGGTTCAGTGGTTGGTTTGACAAGCTGGCATATCAGTATCAGTTTACGAAAAACGAAGTCTATGCAAGAGCAGCGTTCATGTATCTGCATAGCTGGATCACGACAACGTACCTCCGTTACCGCGGTTGTCCTGAAGTGCCACTCCCAACAGGGAACGGGAACGCTATCAAACTGAAGTATGGCGGGTATAGCAAGGCATTGGATATGTATACCAGGACCTCCAATTTGACGAAACTGATTGAATATTTTTATGACAGTGAATACATGACACCGGAGCTGTTTACTACGTTTTTGAAGTATATGTACAGTATGGGACGGGTATTTTCTACCTACTGGACGACACAGGAAAAAACCAATAACTGGGGTGCCGCTTCCTGCAGCGGGTTTACCAAACTGATTGCTTACTATCCGGAATTCCGCGAGTCGGAAGCATGGTCTGAAATTATGCTAAATCGTCTGGAGGAAATTACCGGAAATATTCTGTTTGACGATGGCGCTTGCATAGAACTGGCACATGGTTATACACAGTATACCATTTCGACCTTGCTGTCAACAAAAGACACGGCAGACAGCTTGGATGTAGAAATCAATTATACGGAAAGCATCAAACAAAAACTTTTGACATTAACGAGATTTCTCATGTTTTCCACAGCGCCGGGATACCGAGATAGCCAGGAGGGCGACTCGCACACATTTTCTACCAGCTATAAGAGTTATATCAAACGGATAGCGGATTGGCTTGGAGATCCCCAGTTGCTTTGGGCGGCATATGATGGAAAAAAAGGCGAGGCGCCAGACTTCACCTCTCTCCTCTATCCAGATAGTAAGAAAGTTTATATGCGTAGCGGCTGGGGGAGCGATGACCTATATTTGGCGACCAGCGCTGACGCCAGTCAAGGGTCACATGGGCACTGGGATGACAACAACATCATTGTAGCAGCATATGGAAACTACTTGTTGGCAGACCCGCTGTACTATATGCTCAGCGGCGGACAGGACCTGACCTGCCGATGGCTTTTCTCCTCGCGGGCACACAACACTATGCAAATCAATGATTATAGCCAGAAAGCGGCAAAATCTGTCTATGACCCGACATTGCCGCTCGGCGGAAGTATGGGCACGGTAGAGGCGTGGGAAACCAACAATAGCTATGATTTTAATACCATGTCATCGGAAAACTATAAAAACATCACTTACCGCGGCGCACCGAACCTATTGCCTGCAAAAGGCAGCGAAGTGCCGCCGACGGAACCGGGTATGGACTATAACCGCAGCATTCTGTTTATCCGCGACAACTTCTGGATTGTGTCCGACTATATGGACCCGGTGGACAAAACAAAAGTGAACAAGTATACGCAGCTTTGGCATATGGATCCCGCAGCTAATATGAGCATCGATGGACAGTATCAGCTGCAGGAAGGTGAAACGATCGGTGATGTGAACGCAGGCGAAGTGGACAGCGTGATTGAAAATACGCAGTTTGTACCGGGAACTGGAAATGGCACGATTCGTTCTAATTTTGACAACGACGCAAATATTTTGGTAGTTCCGGCAGACATTTCAAGCGTAGAACCCAAACTGCTCCGTGGTTTGTATTCATACGGTACCGGCAGTCAGCAGCGGACACCTTATGGCTTGTTTGAAAAGAACGTTCAGGGCACCACGACAATGGACACGATTTTGTTCCCGGAGAAAAGCGCACAAGATTACTCCATTGAATCCACGCCGCAGCAGACGGGACAAACGGAGGGTGCTGCATCTGCATTTAGTGCAGTCATAAAAGATAATTCCAGTGTGTCAAATGAGAACTATAGCTTTGATTACTATCTTTTGCACGAAGAAGATCAGCAAAAAGCCGTAATTGTTGGCAACTCCACGACAGATGGAAAACTGATGTACTATGAAAAAGATTTGAATACAGGCTTGCCACGCCGAGTCATTCTGCGCGGCGGCACCTATGTCAGAGACCTTGCGGATGGTATGGCAGCCGTGAGAAGCGAGCAGACGTTGGATGAATTTTCCGTAACGTGGGAAAATAGCACATTGAAGATAGACACATCTAAAGACGTGACGGATGTTCTGGATGGCGTCAACATTTATTCACCGGTCACCGTGAAAAGTGTATTGCTCAATGGTGAAAGTATTCCATTCTACTATACGCAATCCGATAGCTACGTATATTTTGATGCGGATAATGCGCCGCAAGACGGAAAACCATCGACCAGCGGTGGTGGCGGCGGCGGTGGCGGTGTAGCCGGAAGTACATCTATGCCACACGGCAGCACAAGCGGCGGAACAATCGCCTCTGGCAGCACAAATCCCGGAACAAGTGAACAGCCCGGCGGCGAATTGGTAGGACCGCCGACTCCGGAGAATATCCGTCTGAAACAAGAAATAGCAGGTCATTGGGGAGAAACGGAAATTTCAGCCCTTATTGACGACGGTATCGTGCAAGGCAGCAATGGTACGCTGAACTTAACCGGCAACGTATCCCGGGCGGAGTTCACAGCAATGATTGTGCGCGCTTTAGGAATAGAACCCGTGGCCTATGAAGACGGCTTTGCAGACGTTTTGGCAGAAGACTGGTATGCAGATGAGATGCAAGCGGCAGTGAATGCAGGTATTATACAGGGCGATGATGTCGGTCTGAGACCCGAAGACACGGTAACCCGGGAGGAAATGGCGAAGATGATTCTTGCGGCATACCAGCAGGCGGGAGGACAGCTTTCGGAGGGAGAAGCGATTCTCTTTACCGATGAAGCGCAAATTAGCGCCTGGGCGAAAGACGCAGTCGATCAAGCGAGCAAGCTGGGACTTATACGTGGATTTGAAACCGGTGAATTCCGACCGCAGGAAAACGCACAGCGCGAACAGGCGATGGTAATGATTTACCGGCTGTTGGAAGGCACAAAACAAAAAGAACTGCAAGAGGAAGAACAGGAACAGCAAGAACAACAGGAGCAGGAACAAAAAGAAGAATAGTAAGAGTAAACGCATGGGGCAGTATTTGTCCCATGCGTTTTCATGATTTTTGCGAAAAACGGTTTTATGAATAGACGTTAGCAAAAACGGGTGATTGACAAAAAGAAAGCCGTTTGATATACTAAATAATAATAAGAAAAGCGGAAAAGGAGGAAAAGAAATGGGATTTTCAAAAGATTTTGTCTGGGGTGCGGCGACCTCGTCTTATCAGATTGAAGGCGCGGCGTATGAAGACGGAAAAGGACTTTCCGTTTGGGATACCTTTTGTAAACAGCCGGGGAAAGTGTTTCAGGGACATTCCGGCGATATTGCATGCGATCATTATCATTACTATCAAAAAGATGTGCAGCTGATGCAGGAGATTGGGCTAAAAGCCTATCGCTTTTCCGTTTCTTGGCCGCGGGTGCTGCCGGATGGGATAGGCGCGGTAAACGAAAAAGGACTGGACTTTTATGACAGATTGGTGGAGGAACTGCTGAAAGCGGGAATTGATCCGTATTTGACATTGTTTCATTGGGATTATCCACTGGCGTTGTTCCACAAAGGTGGGTGGATGAATCCTGACAGTCCGAAATGGTTTATGGAATATGCACAAGTGTTGGCAAAGCGTCTGGGCGACCGCGTGAAACATATTTTTACGTTCAATGAACCCCAATGCTTTATTGGATTGGGATATGTGACGGGGAGACATGCACCCGGTTATCAGGCGACGCTTTTTGATACCATTCCCATGGCGCACCATGTGATGATGGCGCATGGACTGGCAGCGCGGGCATTTAAGCAGGTATCTGCTGATATACAGGTAGGGTATGCACCGACATTTGGCTTCTGGTATCCGGCAGAGGATACGCCGGAAAATCGGGAAGCGGCGCGGCGCGCTAACGAGACGCTGAATACCGGCGAAAATTGGGCGTGGGATTGGACTTGGTGGAGTGATCCCGTTTTTCTGGGCAGTTATCCCGAGGAAAAATTAGCCGTCTATGAACCCTATCTACCACAGGGCTGGGAAAAAGATTTGGAAACGATACATGCGCCTGTGGATTTTCAGGGGCAGAATATTTATAACGGAACGGCCGTGCGGGCTGCTGAAAATGGTGACCCGGTAGAAGTGGAGCAGCCGATGGGAGCGCCCCATACGGCGATTGGCTGGAAAATCACACCGGAGGTATTGGAATGGGCGCCACAAATCATGTTTGAACGCTACGGGTTGCCAATATATATCACAGAAAACGGCTGCAGCTGCAATGATATAATTTCTCTGGATGGCAACTGTCACGATCCGGAACGAGTTGATTTTATGCACCGGTATTTACTGGCATTGCGCAAAAGCGCACAGAAGGTGCCATTGAAAGGATATTTTGCATGGTCCTTGATGGATAATTTTGAATGGGCAGAGGGGTACAAAGAGCGATTCGGTATGATTTACGTTGATTATGCAACGCAGAAACGGACGATTAAGGACAGCGGATATTGGTACCGGGATGTAATCGCATCAAACGGAGAAATTCTTTAACAGAAAACGCACACGGCAACTGCTGTGTGCGTTTTTTTGAGTGCCCTAAGTCAGCTAAATGAGATAAACGGAAGAATCACCTGCCATGTATGGTTTGCAGGCGGTTCTTTTGCTGTGGTTTGAAAACCGAATAAAGACCACGCGTCAGAGCACGCTATTCATGTCATTGAATTCTATTTGAATTGATTGTGCAGTGGGTCATAACGATAGCCAATGTCTTTCATTTTTTGTTCCAGTGCCGCCTTGTCAACTGATAAATCATCACATAGAGAATCTAGATTGGTATAATAATCACGAAGTTTCGTATTGAGTACACTTAGCAATACGATAGGATCATTGGGTAATGTCACAAAACTCCCTCCTTCATAGAATCCTTTCTTTTTATTATATAAGACTTGTGCTTTTTTGACAAGTGAAAATAGCTCAAAAAATATGTTATAATTTTATAAATAATAAAATTCTTACTTTTTGTATGGCGATTTTCTCTCGAATGTGCAATTTTTAAACTAAGATATAGACAGAGTTTAGAAAGTGCCTGTTGACAGTAACGCATTGTACTGGTTATACTTAGGATAGGTGTTATATTCATACGAATAAAATGGCGCTTGCGGGAGACAGCAAGTATCCATTTGGCGTGCCGGGCGTTCTTCATACCGCCGCCGAAGCGAAAAGGCGGCGGTATCCCTTGACGGGATGGTTTTCAAAAGGATAAGCGCCCTGTACATGCATCGTGGAAAAGTATAGAAAAGAAAGGATGGAGAAAACATGAGAAACAGATTATTTTCTCTGGTTTTAGCGCTGTCAATGATATTGATGGCAGTACCGGGACTGGGGAGTATCACAGTTGCGGCAGCAGAGGACACTGCAATCATAGAATATGATGCAACGAAGCTGCGAGAAATCTATACAAGTGGTTCTTATGCAAGTTCTGCTACCATGTTAGCACCCTATGGAATTACAGTAAACACGACTAACGTCTATGGAAGCAGCGACAATGCGATCGTGGATAAAACCTCAAATAATACTACTGTCAGTTCAGTGATGGGTGTAAGAACGGCCGGTATGCCGGCGGTTAAGTTTGATTTCAAAAAGTGGGGAACTGCAACGGCAGAGGAAGGCGGCGGATTTGATCTGACGAAGACATCAGATATCAATCCCAACGTTACTACAATGGATGGCAGCAGTACTTACATGGTGGAAACCAGATTTATTACGTATATTTACGACGGCACTGCCAAAACTTCTTATCTGCGGTATGAATTGCGTGGAGTAGACGCAAGCGGGAATCTGTTAACCATTGCGCGTCTGCGGTTTGACCGTGCTACCAATACGATATATTTGGTAGATACAGAAGATAACGTCATTGGTTCTGCGGCTGCTGCAGCATTTGGACTAAGTCTGCCAATTCCGGGTTATGTGCGGTTTGTAGCTGATTTGGAACAACAGACTTATTCTGCCTATCTGGCGCTGTACGAAATAGACAGCAGCAGTAAATTTGTGGATGAAGCAACAATGAAAGCTGTGCCGGAAGAGTTGATTGTGCTGGCACAAAATCAGCCATTTTTAAGCAACGGTATTAAACAACTGACACGGCTGGATGTATCGGGACGATTTGATGGCAGCGGAAATGTTGCGGCAAGTTTTTACAACGTGAAAGCATCGCAAATGGCGGACGCTTCGGTAGACAATGCCACAGCAAACTACGATTTGCAAGTCGGCGGCGATTTGACGGCGACATTGACGC
>CBCTHD010000119.1:0-6576 GCA_965146615.1 uncultured Clostridia bacterium | reverse complement strand
CCATTCGTCGGTTCGTCAAGAATAAGCAGCCTAGGAAACGATAACAACGCGCCAGCCAGCCCCAGACGCTGCTTCATTCCCAAAGAATATTTAGATACTTTTTTACTGCTCTGACGGTCCAGCCGCACAATGCGGAGCACTTCCTCAATATTTTTTGACGGAATCTCCAAAAGCGTTTGCAAAATTTTTAAATTTTCCGTGCCGGTGAGATGGCCGTAATAGGAGGGCGATTCAATCAAAGAGCCGATGTTGCGCAAAATGTCCGCGCGCGTTTTTGCTTGCAATCGTTTTCCAAAAATATCGATTTCTCCGGCTGTCGGTCTTACTAAATTTAAGAGCATTTTCAAGGTCGTGGATTTTCCCGCGCCGTTGGGTCCCAAAAAGCCGTAGATACGTCCCTCCTGCACGCTCATACTAAGATTGTTTACGGAAAGCGTATCCTGATACCGTTTGGTCAGCCCGTATGTTTTTACAATTTCTTTCACGTTATCCTTCCTCTCTGTTAAGATAAAACAATTATAGCATGGCGTTCCGTCATGAAACTTAACACAACCTTACAGCAACCTTAATTTTTTTGTAAGCACCTTTCATAGCAACCGATATTGTGATAGAATAAACAGGGTGATAAAAATGCTGGAATTGAAAAACAAAAGAATTTTAATCGTTGATGACGAACCGGATTTATTGCAAATGCTCTCCGATATTCTGTATCAAAATGGTTTCTATCATATAGATACTGCCAAGAGCTGTTTTGATGCGCTGAAAATTGTGCAACGTCAGCCGGTTTCCTTATTTTTGCTGGACGTAAATCTGCCGGACGGCGACGGCTTTTCCCTGTTGGAAGAGCTGCAGAAATTTTCAAAAGCGCCTGTTATCTTTCTGACAGCGCGCGGCGAAGCAAACGACAGAATCAAAGGCTTGGGGTTGGGCGCGGACGATTATATTGTAAAGCCCTTTTTGCCAACGGAACTTGTTTTGCGGGTCACTGCGGTGCTAAAAAGGGTTTATCAAATAAGTGCCGGCGGAACTGCGTTTACATTATCCGGAAAGCTGATCGATTTGGAAACAGCATTGGTAAAAAACGGAAAAGAAGAGATCGCTCTCACGCCAAAAGAATTTATTCTCATCAAAAAGCTATGGGAAAATAAAAACCGTATCGTAACAAACGACGCACTCTGCATGGCAGCGTGGGGCGCAGATTATTACGGATATGAAAACACGCTTATGGTGCATATACGGCGTTTGCGCAAAAAAATTGAAGTAGCGCCGTCAAACCCCAAGCATTTAATTACAGTGAAAGGATTGGGATATAAATTGGTGACGAACAATGAATAAGACCGCATTGAAAATCTTCCTGTGCTTTACACTCACAGCAGCAGTGATTGCGACCATTTTGCTGGGCATGAACTTTCTGGGAATCGCGTTCATCTGCAGCGATGACAACAATCTTTATCAAAACTCTCCGCATAAGCTATTAGACGACGTATCAGGCGCATTTTTGCAAACCGAAAATGGCTTTGCTTTTACAGAAGAGCCCACAATTCCCGATGACTGCTGGTGTATTCTCATTGATGAAACCGGTCGGGTAATATGGCAGAAAAACAAGCCATCTGATATTCCTGAACAATATTCTCTAAATGATATCGCAAGAATGACGCGATGGTTTTTAAATGATTATCCTGTTTATGTCCACACAGAAGACTTCGGGCTTCTGGTGCTGGGCTATCCCAAAAACGCAGTCGGCAAGTATAGCATAGAATATTCCATGAAGTGGTTTGATACTTTGCCGATAAAAATCATCGGTGTTCTTGTGCTCAATTTGTGTCTTGCAGCACTGTTGGCCTGTCTGTTTGGCGCTAATCTATATCGGCGGATTCGCATATTAATGCATGGAATTGATGATTTGCGACAGGAAAAAAATGTACAGTTAAAAGAAAGGGGGATTTTCAAAGAAATCTCGCAGAACATCAATAACACGGCAGCAGCTATTGAACGGAAAAATGATGCTCTGGCCCAGCGTGACAATGCCCGTTCCAATTGGATTTCCGGAATTTCGCATGATATACGCACGCCGCTTGCCGTCATCATGGGATATTCCGAGACGCTCGCAGAAAGCGGTGCGTTATCGGCGGAACACCAAAAAAAAGCGCAGGCTATCGCGGCACAGAGTATCAAAATCAAAAAACTGATAGAGGATTTAAACCTAATTTCCTCTTTAGAATATGATATGCAGCCCTTTCAAAAGAGCCACGTGCGCCTATGTCCGTTTTTGCGTAGGATTGTCACAGATATGTTAAACAGCGGCTTGTCCAAGCAATTTGCAATCACGCTGGACTTACAGGACGAAAAAGCGGTTATATTTGCTGACGAAGGTTTGCTGGAAAGAGCCATTTTCAATCTTCTCAGCAACAGCATAGTTCACAACGAACATGGCTGTGCCATTCACATTTCAGAATACTCAGATGCCGGAACGGTTTATTTATGCCTGTCCGACAACGGAAGCGGCGTCCCGGATGAGGTGATAAAAAATATCACCAAGCTCCCCAAATCTTCCCACGGTCTTGGGCTGCCTATGGCGTATAAAATTATTCATGTGCACGGTGGCCAATTTACGGCGGTAAATAACAATGGTTTTACCGTCAAAATCGCATTGCCGAAACTCACAGCATTGTAACCAGTCGAGCGAATGTTACAGTTCCTATAACCGGCGGTTCTATTACACTGATTCGTCTCCCAATGAAAAAAGAACCGGAAAAAATTTCCGGTTCTCCCTACTTATATACTGCCAGCTTTACACTGCTTGTTAAAACATCGGTATAACTGTAAGACACTCTGCTCACTTCATCTTCACTGTACGAATTTTTATCAAAACGCACAACAAACAAACTAGGATAGATACTCTCAATGGTTCCTTTTCTGCTGATACAGCGGTTTCTGCCTTCTTTTGTCGTCACCCGAACGCAACTGCCTTTATAGCGTTCAATGCCTTTTCGGATTGTATTAATATCAGCCACTAAGCAAACACTCCCTTGCCTTAAGATGATCCTATTATACGATTTCCGCGCCCACTGTAAGCGGTGACATGCTATCTGCGGGGGCATTTTCTTGTATAATAACCGTTCTATTGTTGTTATACCACAATATATTGAGTCTGTCAAGTATTTCCTTGTCTAATGTCCACAATATATTGTCGAATATTTGCAGTCACTGATGTTCTCTATCAATTTGCTATCCAATTCCCAGCAACCGGGCAAAACTTACCACCAAAAAGCAAACGATGATTCCCATCGCCGTCGGGATCAAAATTGCCGCCGCCGTCCATTTCAGACTGCCGGTTTCTTTCCAAATCGTCATGCAAGTAGTTCCGCAAGGAAAATGCAACAAGGAAAACAGCATGGTACACAGTGCCGTCACCGCCGTCCAGCCATGATCTACCAGAATCATTTTTAGGCTTGCTAAACTTTCATATTCTATCATCTGCCCGCCTGCCAAATATGCCATCAGCATGATGGGAATGACGATTTCGTTGGCGGGAAACCCCAAAATAAACGCCATTAAAATCACACCATCCAGTCCAATGATACGCGCAAAGGGGTCTAAAAAGCCGCTGCACACTTGCAGCAGCGAACTGCCGCTGACCTGAATATTCGCCATGCACCAAATAATGATGCCTGCCGGAATGGAGACCATTACGGCCCGCCCTAACACAAACAATGTGCGGTCAAAAATGGAGCGAATAATGATTTTTCCAATCTGCGGACGGCGATAAGGCGGCAGTTCCAATGTGAAGGACGTCGGTACGCCGCGCAGCAAAGTCCCCGACAACAGCTTTGATACAAACAGCGTGACCATCACACCAAATATAATAATTAGGCACAGAAACAGGGCAGATGATACACTCTGAAACACACCGAGCGATGAAGCTGCAAAAAAAATCGTAATCAGGCTAATCAATGTCGGAAATCTGCCGTTACAGGGAACGAAGTTGTTGGTCAGAATTGCAATCAGCCGTTCCCTAGGCGAATCGATGATACGGCAGCCAATCACCCCCGCCGCATTACAGCCAAACCCCATACACATGGTAAGGGCCTGCTTGCCGCAAGCATGGGACTTTTGGAAAAAATTATCCAAATTAAACGCCACACGCGGCAGGTATCCCAAATCTTCCAGCAAGGTAAAGAGCGGAAAGAAGATTGCCATGGGCGGCAGCATCACGGCGACAACCCACGAAAGTGTCCGATAAATGCCTTGCACGCAAATACCATAAAGCCAATCAGGCGCGTGACACCACATAAAGAATGCCGTTAGCCAGTCCCCTATCCATCCGAATAACACAGACAATGCAGCAGAGGGATAATTTGAGCCCGTAATGGTTAGCCATAAGACTACCCCCAGCAGGGCTATCATGATGGGTATCCCGTAACGTTTCGACGTAATAATTTTGTCGATTCGTCTGCTGGTCGCATTATAATCCTCCTTGCCATAAGATGTGACGCGGTGTGCCAATACATCTGCTTGGTCTACCAAAGTTTCGACAATGATATCCCGTAGCTGTACCGCATCAATCCCCTTATCCTCCAACATTAGCCTCGCACGTTCCACCGCTTCCATCAATGCCGGCTGTTTGCGAAGGTCAATCGATAAATACTCCGCCACAGCTTCCACCAGATGTTGATTGTGGTCCAGCAATTTCAGTGCGACCCACCGCGCGGGCAGCCGTTTGCCCACTATGGCTTCCACCTCTGGCACACATGCGGCAATTGCCTCTTCCACCTCCGCTGGATACGCAAGGCGCAGCGGCGTGTTTCCCTCATTCTGCCGCGCTTGCCGGAAAATACAGGCTTTTAATTCTTCCAAACCTCTTCCGCTCCTAGCGCTTGTTCCAATTACCGGAACGCCCAACAGACGAGAGAGTCTCTCCAAGTCAATGGTTATTTTTTTCTTTTCCGCTTCATCCATTAGATTGACACAAACAACCATATGTTCCGTTATTTCCAGTGTCTGCAACACCAAATTTAAATTTCTCTCCAGGCATGTGGCATCTACCACAACCACCGTTATATCTGGATTGCCAAAACAGATGAAATTTCTTGCAATTTCCTCTTCCGCGGAGCTTGCCATTAGCGAATAGGTTCCCGGCAGGTCCACCATAATATGTACGGTATTGAAATAGGTATAATTACCTTGTGCCGTTGCTACCGTTTTCCCGGGCCAATTTCCCGTATGTTGATTGAGACCCGTCAATTCATTAAATACAGTACTTTTCCCGACATTGGGATTTCCCGCCAGCGCAATGACAATATCATTTTCTGTCTTATGTATAACGCTTAAATCATCTCGGAGCAGGGCTGCCCCCATGGAATTTGCTGTAAGACCCATAAACTCCCTCCTATTTTATAGATCTTGAACCATTTTGTATCCCTTTCACTTGGCAGCATATTTGTTGTTTATCTTATAAAAAGAGCGGGTAAAAGATGAACTGCTTACCCGCTCTGTACAAGCCGTTTCATTATTTTCTACCGACCGGAAATTTACCGCTGGGACACATTTCCAAAAGCAACTGTTAATCTATCGGCTCAACAATAATTTTGGATGCGTCTTCGTCTCTAATCGCAATGACTGCGCCACGTATGTAATACGCAGTCGGGTCACCGGACGGGCTTTTCCCGATTGTTTCCACAAGCGTGTTTGCTACCAGTCCTAAATCCAGAATGCGCCGCCGGATATTACCCGATAAGTCCAGTGCTGAAATGATTCCTTGTGCTCCCGGTCTGAGACGGTTTAAAGGGATACACGAATTGCTCAAGTTGTTTCAACCTCCGTTAATTTCTTTTCTATCGTCGGAAGGTTTCTGCCTTCTGTACCATTGTTCTGCAAACGCAAATATGTTTATCAGTCGCAGAAACTGCCCTGAAAAACCATGTGCAGGTCAACGGTATGATTTTGATTGAATACTTCACTATTAGTATATTATCCAGAGAATGTTTTGTGCGTTATCTTCGGTTAATTTTCTGCTTTCTCCCGGCATCGGTCGCTGCATGCAAAAAAGCGGCGGTCCCTTAAAAGGACTCCGCCGCTTTTCCGATATATGATATCAATAAGAAGATCTGATTGTCATAATATTATGCACCAGAGTTGCTGCTGTCCAGCTGGAAATCCTTTCCGCTGTTATTGACCAGCGCCACACCTGTCGATTTACCTCCGTTGAGGAAGGTGCAATTACGAATCGTCAAAGAATCCGGATTCACACTACCACCAATCACGATTCCATTTTCACCGCTCGCTGTACGGTTATACACAATGCTGATTCCTTTCACCGTAGCGTTGTTTGCGGTAATATATATCGTTCCGTTCAGGAAAACATTGCGGTCTCCCTGCACCGTTACTTGTTTGTTGAGGTAGATGTCGCCCGTGTATATGCCACTATCGATAGTGACAAATCCACCTGCCGCCACTTTTTCAATGGCTTCTTTGACATTCCCGAAAACGTTGTAACCGACTTCATAGTCCCGTCCGTCAATCTTAAGAATGCTACCGTTTGGTTTTCCAATTGCACGGGTGTCCACCTGAACGTCG
>CBCTHD010000118.1:0-6607 GCA_965146615.1 uncultured Clostridia bacterium | reverse complement strand
ATTAATAAAATTGTAGTCCATCACGGAATGAACAGCGGAACCGACTGGCTGAAAAGTTTCAAGATACAGTACTTGGGTGAAACGGGAGAGGAATACCTGGACCTTGCCGATGTGACAAGCGTGTCAGCCAATCCGCACGAAATTACACTTGACAGCACGACGCGGGTCAAAGCGATTCGCTTCGTCTCAACCGGAACAACCTCCTTTCGGCTGCGTGAAATCGAAGTCTATGGTACAGTTGTAGAGACAGATGAAACGCCGCCGACGGTGACGGTAGCAGCGGTGGAAACTGTTACAGCAGGCAGCAGCGTCGTATTGAGCGCGGCGGTGGAAGCAAATGAAAATACCATTTCCAAGGTGGAGTTCTATGACGGAGAAACGCTTTTGGGCGAAGGGGCGGTGGACGGAGAAATATCTCAGTATACCATGGAAAACGTTGCGGAGGGCGAGCACAGCATAACCGCAAGGGTGACATATGGGGAAGATAGCACGGTAACATCTGCGGCGGTCGTGTTTACAGCCCAGTCCACGGAAACCAATCTCGCGCTTGGCGGCACTGTCACCAGCAGCGTGACAGACAGCAGCAACAGTTCGGGTGCGTCGGTGGTGGACGGTATTTCCAACTTGACGTCCGGAACAAATAAATGGTTTGTGGGCAAAGCGAGCACGATGGACGCATGGATTGATATAGAACTGCCGCAAAGAAGCAGTATCAGTTCGCTAAAAATATACAGTGGGTATAGTGATACAATTACAACCACGAAGGATAAACTGACAGATTTTCAGGTGTGGTACAGTGACGCTGAAGCGGTGGACACCACGGGCTTAACAGGATACACTCTGGCGAAAGAGATTGCGGGCGCAACGGTAGGACTGGTCGAAGTAACACTTGATGAGAGAGTGAATGCGAGACACATTAAAATTGTGTCCAAGGTGGAAAACAACCGCGTTGAAGAGGGAGTAACATCAGATGGCGTGCGTATCCGTGAAATAGAGGTATACGGAACGGCGGCTAAAGAGCAGGAGGAAATGCCGCCGACGGTGACGGTAGCAGCGGTGGAAACTGTTACAGTCGGCAGCAGCGTCGTATTGAACGCGACGGTAGAGGCGAATGAAAATACCATTTCCAAGGT
This sequence comes from uncultured Clostridia bacterium, assembly GCA_965146615.1. Taxonomy (GTDB): domain Bacteria; phylum Bacillota; class Clostridia; order RUG12999; family RUG12999; genus JAAWTG01. The sequence continues at coordinate 5,474 of CBCTHD010000118.1, read as the reverse complement.
GGAGTTCTATGACGGAGAAACGCTTCTGGGCGAGGGAGCGCTGACGGACGGAACATACCAGTATACCATGGAAAACGTTGCGGAGGGTGAGCACAGCATAACCGCAAGGGTGACATATGGGACAGACAGCACGGTAACATCTGCGGCGGTCGTGTTTACAGTCCAGTCCACGGAAACCAATCTCGCGTTTGGGAAAGCGGTGACGCTTAGCTTGATCGACCAGGGAACGGCAGAAGCGTTGACAGATGGCGTGACGGATCAGACAACGGGGAACAATATATGGTTTGTTAATGCCTGGAACGCCTTGGGCACATATGCAGATGTGGATTTAGGTTTAAGCGACATCAGTAAAATTGTTATTTATCACGGGCTGAACAGCGGCACAGACCGGTTAAACAGCTTCACGGTGCAGTATCTGGGCGAAACGGGAGAAGAATACAGCGAGCTTGTCACGGTAACGGACGGAGAAAACAGTAATCCGTATACCATCACGCTCAATAATACGACACGGGTCAAAAACATCCGTATCATCTCAAATGCAGCAGAAAAGTTCCGTATCCGTGAAATAGAAGTGTATGGTACGGTAGTAACAGGAGAAGAAGGCGAGCGACCAACGGTGACAGTTGACACAATATCCAGTGTTACAGCAGGCGATACGCTTGTGTTAAATGCCGTGGTAGACGCGAAAGAGAACACCATCTCTAAGGTGGAGTTCTATGACGGAGAAACACTTCTGGGCGAGGGAGCGCTGACGGAGGGAACATACCAGTATACCATGGAAAACGTTTCAGAAGGCGAACACAGCATTTCGGCAAGGGTAACGTACGGCAAGGGCAGTATCATAACCTCTGAAACGGTCGTGTTTGCCGCTATTGCGGATGACGGCAGTTTGTTCGGAATTGCCATTACAAGTCCGGCTGAGACGGAAAGTATAGAAGCCGGGCAATTGATTACAGTTAAGGCGGTTGTGATAGACAAAAGTGGTACGCTGCAGGAAGTTACCCTCAAGTTGAACGGAAAAATCTTAGGGACTTTTGCACCAAGTGAAACGGGTGAATATGAAAGCACCGCAAAAGTGAGCGGAGGAAATAGCACAATTGTGGTGGAAGCAACAGCCGATGATGGAACTGTGGAAAACAAAACCCTTGAAATTTATGCAAGTATTGGAAAAATTACATATGATAGTACCTTTACGGTTGAGGCAAGTACCAATGGAAGTGACTCCAGTTCTACGCCGAATGCATTGATTGACGGGAAGTCAAGCGGAGATACCGGGAGCGACAAATGGTATCTGAATGAAACCCTTTCAGCTGCGGCGAATTCCTGGGCTACTATATTTTTCCCGGCAGACTATTGTATTAATAAAATCGTCCTCTACAGCGGCTATATTTCAAGAGATCCGGCGGTTGTGAACACCGAAGCAAACAAACCAAATAGTACCGCGGAGGTAGTTTATCATTATCAATTTGAGTATGAAAAAGCGGACGGAACCTTTGAGGTAATACCGGGAGCGGTATTTGAAAAGACGTTTTCGGGACTGAGCGCGGAGGACAAGGTTGTTACCTTTGAATTTGATGAAATTCAGACAGCGAAAGTTAGATTTGTTGCAATGTCCGACAATTACTCTTACCGTATCCGTGAAATTGAAATATACGGCAGCAGGGTAAACAAGGCGCCTGTCATTGTGCTGGAAGAACCGGCGAACAACGGAATTGTTATGGCAGGAGCAGAGATCGTATTGTCAGCGGACATTACAGATGATGAAAATGATGTGCAAAGTGTCAGTTTGTATGTGGACGGCGTCAAGGCAGACGCGCAGTTCCAAATCAGCGGAAGTACTTACACAACCATGCTGGATACCACAGAATTGGCCTCCGGTGAGCACAGTATTGTGATAAAAGCGGAGGACGGATATCTGGAAGAAGGCGTTTCAAATACCATAACGGTAAACATTAGTGGGGAAGCGGACATTCTAAAGCTGATACAGGAGTCCAATCGTGAAAATATTGAGGAAAACTTAATTTTTGTGGCAGAGCAAATCAATATTAATTTGACGCAATATACAGCGCTTAGCGAAAAGAAACAAGAAACTGTTTTGCTGGCATTGATTGGCAAATCATTTACTTCGGCAACGGAACTGCAAAGTTTCCTGGATGCGAAAGTTAAGGAAGTTGGGACAGGACGCACCGGCAGCGGCGGGGCAAGCGGTGGAGGAACTGCTTCCAGCGGCGGCAGTGGTGCGGCTTCAGCGGGCGGCGTCAGTATCATTACTCCACAGCCACAGCCGGGAGTTGACCCGGGGACAGCGGAACCGCTTTTTGATGATTTGCAGGAGGTGTCATGGGCAGCAGAAGCAATTTTGTCACTTGGCGAACGCGGCATCATAAACGGCGTGGGTGACGGAAAATTTGAGCCGCTGAGCAATGTGACACGCGGGCAGTTTGCCAAAATGTTGATTGGCGCACTGGAACTGCAGCAAGACGGCGCAGAAACGGAATTCAGCGATGTGCAGGAGGACCACGAATTTTATCCTTATATTGCGTCAGCACAGATGCTTTCCATTGTTGAGGGATTTGGCGATGGTACGTTTGGGATGGATGACGAGATAACGCGTGAAGATTTGGCTGTGATGATAACGCGTGCGGCCGCGGCAAGCGGAATCGTTCTTCCCGACATGGTGGAGCAATACCGCTTTTCGGATGCGGACAGCATTTCCGTTTATGCACGGGAATCAGTAGAAGCCTTGCAGAGAGCAGGTGTTATGAATGGCATGGGCGACGGTACGTTTGCACCGCAGGCGCGTGCGGACCGGGCAATGGCGGCACAGGTAATTTATAAATTGATGAACTTGAAACAGGAGGGAGAATGATGGCGAGATTACGAAGAATGGGGAGTATTCTATTGGTGACCGTACTGCTTGTTGGAATCTGCAACTTAAGCGTCATCGTTTCTGCCGCGGGAGAGGACTATGAAAGGGAAACGACCCTGCTGACCGAAATTGGCATACTGGAAGGTCTCGGGAATGGGAATTTGGGCTTGAATCAAGAGGTTACGCGCGGACAATTCGCAGCAATGATTTATAGAATGCTGGATTTGAGTGAGATTCAAACGGATGCGTTTTTTTCAGATGTACCAAATTCACACTGGGCGTACAAATATGTTCAAGCTGTAACGTTGCAGGGGTATTTGAACGGCGATCAGGACGGAAGGTTTCGCCCCGATGATACAATAACTACGCAAGAGGCGGTAAAGGTATTGACAGCGGTATTGGGATATACCTACCCTGCGGAGCAAGCAGGGGGATATCCGATGGGCTATTTGAGCATAGGCGGAACTATCGGCGTCTTGCGTGGTGTAGATGCGGGAACGGAAAAAACGCTCACACGCGGCGAGACCGCAAAAATGATTTACAATTGTCTGACAATCGGACTGATGCGGCAGGTTTCATACGGCAACGAAATATCTTATGAAGTAGATAATGAGAGTACGTTGCTCACGGAATATTTAAAAATGACGAGTATTCGTGGTACCGTTACGGCAAACTATTGGGTAAACCTGAGTGGTGAAGATAAGATAGGCAAAGAGCAAGTCGTCATTGACGGATTCCTGTACTATGTCGGCAAGACGGATATTGCCGACTATGTGGGAAGCTCTGTGCGCGCCTATGTAAAGCTCGACCAGGAAGATCCCGTCCAGACGGTTTTGTATTATGAACTACTGTCGGACCAGGAAACAATTGTGGTCCGCGAGGATAATATTTCTCCTGAGACGACGGATCAGCAGTTTGTGTATATGGAGGACAATAAGAAAAAAACCATTACGATTCCACAAGATGTAACCTTCATATGGAATGGCAAAACAAAGTTTGATTTTGGCGCCCAGACGCTTCAGCCGGAGACCGGAACGGTCACGCTGACAATGGACAGCGGCGTGCCGGTTGTGATTTCTGTGAAGTCCTATGAAAACCGTGTTGTCGATTCTGTTAGTGAAGGGACAAAGACCATCTACTATAAGAATAACATCGCACCCACCAACCTGGAGGAATTACAAATTCAATATAAGATTAACAAGATGGGCATACAGGCTGAACTGGGAGACCTGGAAGAGAATGATATTCTATCCATTGCACAAAGCGAAGATGGCACGGTAATTGACATCATTGTCTCGACGGAACAGATGTCAGGAACCATAACGCAGGTAAGCGATGACGGATATGCGATCAATGGCATGACGTATCCAATTTCCGCAGACTATGCCGGAAAGAGCCTGGAACTTGGTAAGGAAGGGACGTTCTACTTTAATGCGTTCGGCAAAATTGTCTACGCGTCATATGATGCGGTAGAGCGCAGCTATGCATACCTGTTTGAAACAGACTACGGAAGTGACCTTTCGTCAAAGCTGTACCTAAAGCTGCTGACAATGTCCGGCACGGTAGAAGAAAAGACGGCGGCGTCAAAGGTTACGTTAAATGGACAGCAGGTAAGCGCAGAAAATGCAGCAGCAGCTTTAAAGGCTGACCAGCTCATCAAAGTACAATATAATGCCAATGGCGAGGTGCGCAGCATTGATACGGCATATGATAACACTTCGGATGGAGCGCCTTTATATGATACAGAGGAATTTAGCAAAGATTTTGAAACTACGGAAATGCGTTACCTTACCAATAGGTTTTCAGACGGGACGAATTTGTATTACATCACGGACAGCACGCCTGTGATGACTGTGGCATTCGATGTAAACGGGGAGGTAAGTGACAAAGAGTGTTCGGTCTTGAACGCATCAGGCGTATTTAGTTCCGGTTCCAGGTATTCGAATATGGTATTTTATGATTTGGATGCAGAAACCAGAGTCCCAAAAATCATAGTCAGGAAGGAGAATGTAGGCGCATCTTCTGTGAATGTTAGCAGCGCCGCCTGTGTAGTAGATCAAATATATCAGACGGTGGACAAGGACGGAATGGCGGTTCGAGGGTTGCTCTACTACAGAAATGGGCAGCTTTATGAAACGCCGGTGGATGATGACGTTGTCAGTACCCGCAACAACAACAGCACTGACAGCACAAGTGTTCCGGATGTGTTTAAAAATGTGGCGTTTGACGATTTACAGAGAGGCGACGTCATCCAGTTTTCTACCAACACAGACGGTAATATATCCGTGTTCCGACCGCTGTTTGTACAAAAATATGCACCGGCTGATTACACACAACTGGCGAAAAACACCAGCACTGGCTATACAGAGTTCCCGGCATTGGAGACTTTCTATGGAGAAATCAGTGGAAAGAGTGCGCAGATTATCATCATGAAAGCCGGAGATGCAGAAAGAATCTTTGTTTGTAACCAACCGAAGGTGTACCACTATGACAGAAGCCGCAAGACGTTGGAGCTTCTTACGGTAAATGATTTGGCGACATGGCTGTCCGACGGCGATGTGTTTGTACATGTCTCTCAAAAATTATGTCAGACAATTGTGATTTA
>CBCTHD010000117.1:0-6635 GCA_965146615.1 uncultured Clostridia bacterium | reverse complement strand
TGGGGATCTCCCATCTGGTGCACCGCCTCCTGTTCCGCTTCCTCCGGCGGCATTCCTGACGCGATGTACGCCTCTTTTTGATCGGCAATGTGGTCCGATAGCTCCCGCACAATGGCGGAATGCGCCTTTTTCCAATGTACCGCACTGCACACAGTTTGCAAAAACTGTGTGACGAGGTTAGAGTGTGCCATGGCATTCCCCTCCTTTCAAAACATGGTTCACGGCATGGGTAAATCGAGACCATTCGTCCTGCTTTTTTGCCAAGTGGCGCAAACCGTCTTTGGTAATGTGGTAGTATTTGCGCACCCGCGCGCCGTCCGCCGCTTGTTCGTAGGAAACTACATAGCCTTGTGCTTCCAACTGATGCAGCAAGGGATAGAGTGTTCCCGCCTTGAGCAAAAACGTTTGGTCGGAGCGCCGCGCCAGCGTTTCTGTCATTTGATAGCCATACATATCTTGTTCTGAGAGCAGTTTTAGCAGCAGCATGGCGGTGCTGCCGGACTGCAAACTTTTGTCTGGTGACATGATGTTTCCTCCTTATATCGATAATCTATCTATATTATATATCGATAATCTATCTATGTCAAGAAAAAGATAGTATTTTTGGAAAAAAGTATGCTATGGACAAGGGCTATTGTTCGACGAGAGGTATCAATGGAACAAATTTTGGGAAAACAACGTCTAACAAAGAAATGGTAAATAACGGAAAACGGTAGGAAAGCGGCTGCAAAACGGCGCTTGCGCAGCGTGATGCAGTGAAAACCGCAAAATGCACAGAGATAGAAAGAGAAGGGGAGAACGAATGAAATATAATGGAATCATGAGGGATAATGTGCTGCAAGATCGAGAGGGGCATCATGATATAACCTTATGGGAAATGTTGGGGATTTTAGCCGTTGTGCTGCTGATTGTTCCGGCATGTCTGCTGGCAATTTGGGGCATTTATGAGCAGGGAACAGAGGGGATGATGCCCTATTATATGCTGGCAGTGATAGGAGTCGCACTTCTGTTTTTGCTTGCGCGGTATGTGGAGTCGCACCCCGCGGCTGGTGCCATTGTGGTATTCGTCACTGCGCTGCTTGCACGGCTGCTGTTTTTGGTGGTGTGGCCCATCGAGCCTGTAGATGACTTTGCGCTGTCTTATCATTTGGCGGAAAAGCTCGCGTCGGGAGATGCGCAGACGATTCATGCGGCAATCCAAGACCCATATAATTTATATGCGACGACTTGGTCGGTGCACATGCCGTTTGTGCTGACGGAAGCGGGGTTGCTGCGGCTGTTTGGCGGCGGCGTGCGTACGCTGCAAATTTGTTTTGCTGTTTGCAGCGCATGTACCTGTCTGCTGACGGAACGGGTGACTGGCGCGCTGACAAATACGCGGACAGGCTGGATCGCGGGAATGATGATGGCAGTCAACCCGACGGCGTTATATTTTGCGCCGGTGCTCTCCAATCAACATGCGGCGATGACCTTTTGTCTGCTTGCCGTATGGTTTTTTTATGCGCGCCCGCTGCGCCACGACTGGAGCAACGCCCTGGCAGCCGGCGCCGCGCTTGCAGTGAGTAATCTGCTGCGTCCGGAGATGTTGGTGGTGCTGGTGGCGTTTGTTTGCTATGCCGTATACCGAGCATTTTGCCGGAAAGGACTGCGGCAAAAAGGAAAAGCGCTGGCACGCAGTGCGGTGGAAATAGCGATAGTGGCAGCGCTGCTGCTGGGTTCTACTTCCGTGGTGAGCGCGGTGCTGAGCCACGCCGGTCTGATCCGGGAGCCCATGACGCAATCGCATACCTATTATAAATTGGCAGTTGGGCTGAATGTGCAGTCGATTGGGAAATGGAATGCAGAGGATGCGGAAATTGAAAACGATGAAGAAGCGTTAGAAGCGCGGGTGCGGGAGAGACTGTCGCAGCCCGTGACGGTGCTGCGGCTGATGGTACAGAAAACGAAGTACCAGTTCGGCTTCTGGGATTATTCCTGGAGCGGACGGGAGGACGCAGCGCCAAGATGGCAGGACGCGCGCCATGGAATTTGTCAAAGCTGGATGTTTTTGGTGTTCCTGCTGGTTATTGTCAGCGCTGTAGCGATGGTGTATTTGAAGCGTGCGCCGCTGTTGCCGTTTTTGGTCATTGTGTTGGGATATTTCATGGTATTTGCGCTGATAGAAGTGCAAGACCGCTACAATTATTTGCTGCTGCCGTTTTTGACAGCGGCGGCGGTGTGGTTCCCGGCGGACTGTCTGGGACGTTGGAAAAAGAAAAAAATGCACCGATGCACGGCGACGAAGTAAGTGTATTCTTCGCGTTGGCTGTTGATTTTTCAAGGAAATAACGTTGCGCAATCTGAGATGATAGACTTTTGTTTATCATCTCTTTTTTATGTCAAAATTTGCAATGACTTGTGGAGCAAGCCGTCGGAGAGGCGCATATGCGTCTACGGAAAACAGGACAAAGACTACGATTAAAAGGCAAAGCGAATGGGAGAACTCTATGACATGATAAAAGCGATAGCAACGGACAAAAATGCCCAGCCAGCCGCCTATCATTGGGATTTAGTACGGGAATATTTTATGTTGTCCGGCGGCGTCTATTATCCGGAACACATGGCGACCTATATGCAAGCGGTATTTGACTGTGTGGGAATGCTTGTGAAATTGGACCGGTTGGAGCAATCATAAAACACAAACCCGGTATGCCGCGTTTGCGGCATACCGGGTTCTATCTGTTCTTTCGTCAGCGGGAATATTGGAACGTTAGCAGCGATTGATATACACGATCCATGTCAAGCCAGTTCGCAGTTTCCTCCGGCATTAAGATTTGTGCGAGGAAAGTGGTCTTGTAACTGCTCGACAAACCGACGTAAAAATAGTTTAGGGAGTGATAACGCACCGTATGTTTTTGGAAGCAAAGTGCAACCAATTGATAAGCGCTGCCGCCAATATATTCTTGCTCGTCGGAGAGTATGAACTGTTCCGAATGTACATAATTTTCGGCGTTTTTCAAATCATCTGTTGTCATTGTTTGAAATGCATCCACATAGCTTTTAAAGACTTCCGTGGGACGCGAGTAACTGATGATTTGACTACCTTGGTAAACGGGACCGGACTTGCTCAAAGGAATATAGAATGGTACAATATTTTCGAACTTCATGGGTGCGCCATTTGTTGCGCAGACCATTGCCAAACGCAGTCCGTCGGGCTGCTCATAGAGAGTAGCGCCGGTTTCGGATTGGAGCGTCTGGAAGGTTTCCGGCAAGTCCATTTGCCAGCCGTCATATTTGTTCATGATGTGCTGGGAAGCGTTCCAGTGTGGATTAACTGTTTGTACTTCTGCATCGGTAACGGGCGTGATTTCCAGCGATTCCAGTATCTGTTCCATTTCATCCCAGGCCGGCTCGCTGCCCGGGTCTTGCAATGCGGCGCCCGTCGCCGCCGCAACGCTGTCCCCTTCCGCACCGTCCTGCGGTGATGGCGTCAGCCGTCCATACCGAACAAAATAACCGAAATCATTTCCCGCCAGGAACCGTTCTTTGAGCGTCGTTGACCATGCAGGATATGTAACGGCAACGTCCAGTGTCGTCCAGGCGCCGTTTTCGTCGGTGCTCTGTCCGCTTTGCGACTGAAACCGTGTGCTGCCATACTGGGCTTGTAAATAAGCGGTTTCCTGCTTCAGCCATTCCTCACCGGAGCAGCTTGTTTCCGCCGCCAGTATGTAAAAGAAATCTACCGTTCCGTCACTATATAGCTTTTCCAACAGCAGCCGGTTGCTGTCGGCGGTCTTCTGCGACCAACCCTCCGGCATGGTAAGCCGGACGCCAAAGGCGGAAAGCTGTAATTTGGTGCCGGGCAAAACATGGGTATATTCTACCACGACCGAGTGCGTGTTTTCATTATATTGCACGTTTGCCCCAAAGGTCTCGCTGATAAAACGCAGCGGAACCATTGTCGTACTGTTTTTCAGTACCGGCGCGGCGGGCAGCTTTTGTTCTGTGCCGTTGACATAGCAGGTTTTGTCGCCGATTATCAGCAAAATGGAGCAGTCGTCCAGGAGAATGGAAACGGAATTGGTTGTGTCCCACCATTCCACCTCCGCGCCAAAGGCTTCGGAAATCACGCGCAGCGGCACCAATGTGGTTCCGTTTTCTGTAAAGGATGGCTCCGCCTGCAATGTCACGCCATTGATGTAAATATCGCGGCTGCCAATCGAAAAAGATATTTCGGTGGTCTGCCTCTGTGCGCCTGCCGGCACACCTGCACATACCAATAGCAGCGCCAAGCATAGGCTAAACCATTTCATGTTTTTATGTTTCATGTGCATTTCTCCCCTTTTTCTACAAATCCTCAAGGTCTTTTCTTTCCTATTTATTATATAGACGTTTGCAAAAGGAAAAATGTTCCGTTGATTTTAAAATATCGCACACTGGCGCAGGACGCGTATGTGCAGCCTTTGGACATCCGGTATCCGCTTTGCACCGGCGTGCAAAAAATCTTTTAAAACGACTTGAAATTTTGCAAAAAATATGGTATAATAACAATAATCGAGTAGCGTGAGCGTAAATCCAGATGCGGATTTACGCTCTTTTTTTTCGGTTAAGGTTTGGCGGCTTCCCTTAAGAGAATACCGCACAAAAAGGTGCGATACTGCCTTAAAAGCCTCCAAATATTTTTCTTAGGGAGGAAAACATGGAAAAGGAAAAATCCATCAACAAAATGGGCGTGATGCCTGTCAACAAACTCATGCTGTCTATGGGAATGCCGATTATTATCTCAATGGTATTGCAGGCGTTTTATAACATTGTGGACAGCGCATTTGTTTCCAACATGGCGGAAAACGGCGAAGCGGCGCTAAACGCTTTGACGCTTGCGTTTCCTGTGCAGATGCTTATGGTAGCCGTCGGCATCGGAACGGGCGTTGGCGCGAACGCACTGTTGTCGAAAAGCCTGGGGCAAGGCGATAAGGAAAAAGTGGGACAGATTGCGGGAAACTCCATTTTTCTTGGCGTCATTATTTATGTACTCTGTCTGCTGTTCGGCCTTTTTGGCGTCAAGGCGTATATTGCCACACAGACGACAAACCAATTGATTTTCGATATGGCAGTCGATTATTTGCGTATCTGCTGCGTGATCTCTATGGGGATCGTATTTTTCTCCATTTTTGAGAAACTGCTGCAATCAACAGGACTTTCGCTCTATTCTACCATTGCGCAGATAGCGGGAGCAGTTGTAAACATTGTGTTAGATCCGGTTTTGATTTATGGTCTCGTCGGAGCGCCGGAAATGGGTGTGCGGGGCGCCGCTTGGGCGACGGTCATCGGTCAGATTGTATCGTTCCTGCTCGCGCTGTTCTTCCATTTGAAGTTTAACAAAGCGGTGCCGAACGGTTTCAAATATTGTAAGCCGTCCGGTAAGTTGATCAAAGGGATCTATGCGATTGGGTTTCCCGCCATCATCGCCCAGGCACTGATGAGCATTATGACCTATGGCATTAACGTTATTTTAGTGCGCGTGGACGAAGCAATGGTAACGGCATACGGATTGTACTATAAAATTCAGCAGTTTATTCTGTTTGCCGCATTTGGGCTGCGGGACGCAATCACACCGATTGTTTCTTTTAATCACGGCATGAGAGACAAAAAACGTATCAAAGCCGGCATCAAATACGGCGTTACCTATACGCTTGTTATTATGCTTGTGGGCATGGTACTGCTAGAACTGTTTGCAAAACCGTTTTCAGCGGTGTTTGGCTTATCGGGCACAACGCAGGCGCTTTGTGTCAGCGCCATGCGGATTATTTCGTTAAGTTTTATTTTTGCGGGCTTAAATATTGCTTTTCAAGGCGTATTTCAAGCGCTGGATGGCGGGATTGAATCGCTGGTCATATCGGTTTGCCGGCAATTCCTGTTTGTGCTTCCGGTTGCGTGGGGATTTTCCTTGTTGGCAATGCAATCCATGAGTTATTCTTGGCTTGTGTGGCTCACCTTCCCCATCGCGGAAGTCGTGACGGCGGCCATTGCTTGTATCTTTATGAAACGTACTTATAAAACAAAGATTAATTGTTTGGAGGGGTAACAAATGGATAAAAAGATCATTACCATCAGCCGTGAATTTGGCAGCGGCGGCAGATATATAGGGGAATGTGTCGCTGAAAAATTAGGCTTCCAATACTATGATAAAGCAATTATGGAACGCATTGCCGAAGAAACCGGACTGGCGAAAGAATTTATTGAAAAAGCCGGGGAATATGCGCCGGCAAAAAATATGTTTGCCTATGCATTCGTTGGAAGAGACAGCGCCGGAATGTCCATGCAGGATTATTTAAACAACATTCAGAGAAAAATTATTCTGGAAATTGCCGAAAAGGGGCCGTGCGTGATTGTAGGAAGATGCGCTGATTATATTTTGCGGGACCGCAAGGACTGCGTGAATATCTTCATTCACGGCAATATGCCCCAAAAGCTCAACAGAATTATGGAGCTGTACCAGGTCACTGAGTCAAAAGCCGAAAAGGATATCAAGGATACCGATAAAAAGCGCAGTATCAATTATAAATATTATACGGGACGCGACTGGGGCAAAATGAAAAATTACACCATGACATTGAACAGCAGCGACGTCGGTATTGACAAATGTGTTGACATAA
>CBCTHD010000116.1:0-6804 GCA_965146615.1 uncultured Clostridia bacterium | reverse complement strand
CTCTTCTGCCGGAGGGCACAACAGCGGAGGGTGATTTCACGCTCAGTATCGGTCTTCCAACAGGGTTTTCCAGCACGGCGCAGCTGTATCAATTACAAGCCGGTGCAGCAGCCGTGATGAATGCCCCTGTGGTCAGCAAGACGTTCACAGCGACGACGGATACACTGGGATATTTTGCTGTGATCGACCGCTCCATTTCGGGCGGAGAAGGGAATGAACCCGTATCCGTCTCTTTGAACAAAACCAGCGCTTCCATGCAGGTGGGGGAACAACTACAGCTTTCTGCAACCGTGAATCCGGCCACAGCGTCAGATAAAACGATTACTTGGGAAAGCTCCAAATCCTCTGTCGCGACTGTGAACGCCCGTGGCGTTGTCAGCGCCGTTGCCGCAGGAGATGCAGTCATTACGGCAACCGCTTCCAACGGCGTCAACGCACAGTGCCGGATTACGGTGACGGATCCTGCTGCCGGCGAAGCAGAAGCCATTGAAGCCAGCGCCGGACTTCGGATTGATCCGGAAAAAGGCGAACAAGGAAAATCCACATTTTCTTTGAGCTTTTCCGACGCTTCCAGAATTGCGACCGTGCAGGTATCTTTTACATCCGATGCAGAAGATGTTACGGTTGTGGGGCAAAACGGCTTTACGCTGATTGGGACTGTAAAAGGCAGCTACAGCGGCGGCGTGTATACAGGCACAGCGGTGTTAGGATATTTGACCGGCGATTCGTCCTTGTTTTACTGCACGTCCGAAACGGAAATCGCAGAAATATACACCACTGCCGTTCCATCAACCCTGCAAATTACTGGTATCAAAATTGCGGGCTGGGATGCTTCTTTCCAAGAGGCCTATGGTACGCTCAACCAGCTCTCCCCGGACAAAGCAACGTTTGACAACGTGTTAAGCTATGACGTCAATGGGGACGGTGTTGTGGATTTGCTGGATATTACGGCAGCACAGTTGTATTACCGCGCTGATGTAAATAGTGATAATTGGTCAGAGGCTGCAAAGTGCGACTTTAACGGCGACTTGGTAATTGATATTCAGGATTATATTGACATCTGGCTGAACTTCAGCGGAAATTAACAGGAAAATGATGCGGCGCGCAAAAACTGTGCGCGCCGCTGTCTTGATAAGGAGAAGCTATGAACAAACGATTCAAACGATTGGCAGGTTTAACGCTGTCCGCAGTGTTGCTTTCCGTTTCCGTGTTTGCGGCAGAAATCACCCCTTCCGTAAGCAATATTACGCTAAACCAAGGGGAAAACGATATTGTGTTCGACATCATTTTAGAAACGGAAACAGCTTTTGCAGGTGCAGAATTTGGTTTACTGCCATCCAATCATGATGTAACATTTCAAAGCGTGACATTTTCTGAAGCGTTAAAGAATGAACCGACGGTACAAACGGTAAAAGACGGTTGTCTTTATTTTGGATTTTTTTCCAATACCAACAAATATGAGGCAGGAACCTATACCGTTGCGCAAGTGCATTATACGTATTCCGGTTCTGGTACAAGAACGATTTCACTTGACAGTTCTAAAATTGTAACCATTGAGGAAGAAAGCAATCAAACCAAAGGAGATACGTCTGCTTTGCCGTTTACCGTAACCATTCAGCGCAAAAGCAGCGGAAGCAGCAGCAGCGGCGGGGGCGGTTCCTCTTCCGGCGGGGGCGGGTCTTCCGGCAGCACTTCTTATACCGTCACCTTTGACAGCCAGGGGGGCAGCGACACAGACAGCGTTCAAGTCAGCAGAAACCAAACGGTTGCAAAACCTGACGACCCGGTCCGTGACGGTTATCGGTTTGACGGCTGGTATACGGACCCGGAAGGAACGCAAAGTTATGACTTTGAGACAAACGTAACACAGTCCTTTACGCTCTATGCCAAATGGACTGCACAAGAGAGCGAATGGCATTGTCCCTTTACGGACGTCAATGCAGAAGATTGGTATTATGAAAGTGTCCGGTATACCTATGAAAGCAGCCTGTTTTCTGGTGTGTCTGACGCCTTGTTCGCACCAAACGACGCCATGACACGCGCAATGATCGTGACCGTTCTGTACCGTGCCGAGGGAGAACCGGAACAATCGACCATAAGCAGCTTTATCGATGTTCCCGCAGAATCTTATTATGCACGGGCAGTTGCATGGGCGGCGCAAAACGGAATTGTCAAGGGAATGGACGAACAAACCTTTGAACCGGATACACCGGTTTCCCGGGAACAAATTGCCGCCATTTTGGAGAGATATGCAGACTTTAAAGGGTGTACGACGGAAGAAAGCGGCGCGCTCGCTTCCTTTCTTGACGCAGCAGCGGTTTCCGAATGGGCGGTTGACAATGTGAAATGGGCAGTTGGCACAGGATTGCTAAACGGCAGGGATGACGGGACTTTGGATCCGCTTGGCAATGCCACCCGGGCCGAAGTCGCGGCGATCCTACAGAGATTTTTGGAAAATGTCCTGTAACGCCGGAAGCCCATGTAAAACAGTTTGAAATCCACGGTATAGGAGAGCGTCTCATGAAATACAACGGTTTTTATTTTTGGTTGTTTCAGCGTCCAATGAAGCAGGTGCTTCAAGAAACGTACAACAAGAAATATGCAAATGAAATGATACAGAAAAGCAAGCGCATCTATCGTGAACTGGTTGCAGGAGCCGACGATATTGGCGATGATAATCCAATGGCATATAATGAATTGTTTGCGCTTGTTTTTGTTTCTCCTTATGTGGCAAGTGAAAAAAACATTCCGCCTGATGTTGTGCAGGAAATGATGCGCCGGGCTTTGTACCATGTTCGATAGTATTTTAGCAGGACCGACTTGAACACCGAGAAGGGTAAAATGGCAAATCAAAAAAACATTCTAAAGTATGTCAAGTGGTACACGCCGGAAAGGGAGCGACAGTATCCAACTTCATTCAAGGTGGATTTTGTCGGTCAGCCCTATACGGGGGCGTGCTATTACCGTATTACACGTTGCCCAATCTGTTTCTATGCGAAGAAGTTGGGCGTGGAGGAACTAATGCCGCTGCTTTGCGAACTGGATCACGTGATGATTACGCTCCAACACGGGATACTGCATCGCCAAAAAACGCTGGCAAACGGTGGTGCGTATTGTGATTACTACATCACCGGAAACAAAGAAAAAATATGAATGTTGGTTTGGCTGCAAAATAGCAAAACCAACCAAGTCAATCAACGTTTCAATCGTTGATATGACGGGTTGATTTGCCGGCAAACGCTTGAAGGAACCCCCATTTGTTAGACACAACAAATGGGGGTTTTTCATGGGAAAAACAAAGCGTTTACCGGAACTTCGGCTAAGCATTGTCAGAGGGCGTCATTGCGGCGCCCCCTTTCTTGTATAGGGTACGCAAATCATACGAACAACCGCACAAGGAATACAATACCTATCACGAGAATCGCATATCCGGCAAGTTTTGAGGAAATATAGTACCAATCAGACGGCTCCACTTCATCTATGTTACGGACGGAAAGCGCATGTTCTATAAAAAACAGAGCCTTTGGGAAAAACACGCAGAGCACGAAGCCAAAGATACAAAGTGCGAAGATTCCCATGGCGGCAAACAGAACTTCCGCATCTTGTTGACGAACAAGCATGACACAAAGAACGGCATATAAAACCGCAAAACAGCCAAGCGCCACGCAGTGCAGCCGCCGTTCCCACCGGATTTTCCGCTCCTCGCGCGCAAACATTGCATCGACATACGCCTCTGTATTCTGCGTCTCTGCCGCCGCGCCAAGTTTCGCTCCGCAAACCATGCAGTGCAGCGCATTGTTTGGATTGTCCGTGTTGCATTTGGAACATGTTTTCATAAAACCCGCCTCCCCTTCTTTCAGCGTAATGTTTCCCGGTTATGATGATTCTATCATAGCTTGCTGCTTATTACAAGACCGCACGCAAAAAAATTTGGTTTCTATTTTGGGTCTTTGATATTTGTCAGTCCGGCAATATAATCGAGACTGACATGGTAAAACTGTGCAAGTAAAATAGCGACATGAAAAGGAAGCTCCCGTGCTCCCGTTTCATACCGGGCATAGGTTGTTTTATGCATATAAAGAATTTCGGCAATTTCCCGTTGGCTCAAATCCGCATCCTCTCTTAAATCTCTGATACGCTGATAACGCATGTTATTTCCTCCTGTCAACGAAATTATCTATTGACATTGTACACCATTTGGTGTTAAAATAGTTTTAATAAACACCAAATGGTGTACAAAAAAGAAGGAGGAATTTATATGGAACAAAAAATGTGTGAAAACTGTAGAAATTTCCGGCTTCACTATATCAGATATACAAGAGGAAATTATGCAGAGTTAAATTATGGGCATTGTGTCAAGCCAAGACTGAAAAAAATATATTGTAGTGATAAAGTATGTGATTGGTGGCAATAAAAAAATAACTCTTCAAACAGGTGACAAAGCGAATTTCTAATAAAACAACGGCAGCCGCATAAATAGAGGTTGCCGTTGTTTCTAAAATAGCATATTTTGGATAAAGCAGCGCCTGTTGCCAAACATCAGTCCATTAATTGGAAGCGTTTTTCCAAGAGGTGAAACCGGTGCGGGAATCATAGACGGAAGCGGACCCCGCCCATACGCCTTCATTCAGCCGGAAATGCACCATGCTGCCGCCCTCCGCCGGGCGCACGTGGCACTCTCCTGACTCCAGCGGCGCAAGTGTGCGGTTCACCCAAATATCCACCCATTTGGAGCGGTTTTCGGGATTGGATACCGCGATACGCAGCCCGCCGCCGTCCGTCTCCTGCAGCAGCAGGAGACATTTTTTGTTTGCCCGGACACAGAGTCCGCCCGGCGCGTCGATTTGACCGACCTTCCAAAACGCCGCGGCAAGCCGCCCGTCTTTGCACACCGCCTGAACGGCTTCATCGTTGCGCAAAATTTGCGGCGGAACATATTTGTCGCAGTCTGCTTCCGTCAGCCCCGGCGCAACGGTGTAGGCATATGCGCCGTCTTGCGGCTGCACACCGTGGCAGATGTCCAGTTCAAACACCGCGCCGCGCGCGTGCCGTCCGGCAAATCCCCGGTTGACCGTCCCCCAGTCGCCTTCCCGTTCCTCCAAAAGCAGCCGTGCCGCGCCCTGCTGCACAAGATAGGCTGTGCCGTCATGCCAAATGGCTTCCGTACCCGTCACGTCCGCCGCGCCGTCCTGTGCGCTGTGCCACGTTCCGCCGATGCGCAGCCGCACGTCTCCGCGCCGTATGCACTGGTTCACGTTGGTCACAACCTCCCGCGTCTCTTTCGCCAGCGTGTTCACGCAGCAGCCCAGCGCCGTCATTTCCTGCCCGGTAAACAGCCACGCCTTGTGCGCAAACAGCCCGTCCCGCGCATAGTCCATCACCGCCGCCGCGCAGTCGCCGTCCGCCGCGCCGCCCACAAACGTGGTGGTGCCGCGCCAGTTCCAACCGTCCTCGCCCCACCACGTTTCCGCGTCCCGCAAATCATGCAGGTTGCCTTGCAGCGTGGTGGTGCCAGGCAGACGGTTCCAGTTCCACAGCGGATAGATGTTTTCGTATTCATCGCCCCGCCGCAAAATACACGTCACCCCGTCCGACATGTAATAGCCCAGCAGGTTTTCATTGTTCACTACCTCGCCCGCCTTGGTGCGCATGGAGTTTGTTTTGACGCCGATGTGAAAATCGGGCTGCTTGTAGGAAAGGTAATCGGACAGCCAGAAATAGCGGCTGCCTTTGCCGCGGTCTCCGTCCGTCAGTCGCTCTTGCAGCAGCGTTTCCAACTCCTCCCGCCGCTGCACATCCGGCGCATGTAAAAGCAATTGCGCCCCCTCGCGCACAAACGGCGCAATGCCGCGGCTGCCGCCCTGTGCCGCCACCATGGGACGGGAGAACCCGCGCCCCGTCACGGTATGGTCTTTGTATTCTCCGCGAAACGCCCAACTCATGCCGTCCAGCAGGAAATCCGCATAAACCCCGCGCGCCCGCGCGCCGGGGTATAGCTGCGTTCCCTCCGTCATGCGCAACAAAAAGTTTACGCCCGTCAAAAACACCTCGCCATAGCCGCCGAATTGCAGGGAATCCAAATGCTGGTGAAAGCTGCCGTCCGGCTTAATGCCTTCTCCGTCCGCGGCAAATTCGCCCAATTCCACCCGCGGAAATACGCGCAGTTCGTTGTCTAGCAGCGCCATGACTGTTTTCAGTTCCTGCATCTTGCCACATGCGGCATAAATGCGGAAGGTTGTCATGAGTTTGTCCGTCAAATTCGCTCCCACGCTGGAAACAGGACGCTCCGCCGCGCCTACCGTGGGACGTTCATGGAAAATGCTGCCCGCGTCCGCTTCCCGCTCCAACAGCGTCCGCTGGGACGGCGTCATTTCCTCCGGTGCAAAAATCAGTATCGGCAAAAGGAGTTGCGGCAGACCGATTTCCTTCCACCACCAGTTGTTTGAGTCCGCGCGGCCGCAGGTTTCCCAATAGGAGAGCGCCCGCGCGATCGCGTCTTTGAGCGCCGCGTCCCCGAAGTGGGCATTTCCCGGGGAATATGCTGCTTCCACCATGGTTTTTAAATATTGAATGTGCCGCTGCGCACTCCATTTCATACGGTCCGCATTAAAATATTCCACGCCGTCAAAGCTGCCGTCCGGCCGCAGGGCAGCCAGCGCGTCCGCCGGGTCTGCCGCCGGATTT
The DNA here is from genome assembly GCA_965146615.1 of uncultured Clostridia bacterium. Classification (GTDB taxonomy): domain Bacteria; phylum Bacillota; class Clostridia; order RUG12999; family RUG12999; genus JAAWTG01. The sequence goes on along the minus strand of CBCTHD010000116.1, from coordinate 120 downwards.
TCCGATTCGCGGCGCAGCCGGGCTTGAATGATTTCCAAATCCTTCATTGAGAGGTTCCCCTTTCCCATGCACTTGATTTCCTTTGTTTCTCTATCATAGCACAATTTCCTCTGCGGTACA
>CBCTHD010000115.1:0-6865 GCA_965146615.1 uncultured Clostridia bacterium | reverse complement strand
AAACTGCTTTTGGCTGTCTCTCGCGAATGACTGTATAGCCAAATACATTACTTCCATAAATCGCAGCCAATTTCCCCTCAGGATATTTGCTGTTTGTTTCCAATGCAAACCGACCCCTTCCGCTTTTTCATTTTTTCTCTTCTTCTATTATACAGATTTTCCCCACAATTTGCAAGTAGAAAGTGGCGGAGGTCTCCCATTCAAATTTAGTGAAAGAAGACAAAATATAACAATTTTAAATTAAATCGAAAACATGGGGATTTGAGAGGATTTTCCACTTTCATGCCGATAATGTGTGCTAATTGCCCCTCATTGCCAAATGGATTGGCAGAGGGGTTCAGGCTACAATTTTTTCGTTTGCAATTTTTCCGTTTTCTGTGCTAAAATAGACGATACCATAAAAAGGGGGGAGCGCATTATGAAAACAACATTCCGTTTTTTAATGGACTTGCTCAAGGGCTACCGTTTGCGTTACTACACAGCCATTCTGCTTGGGGTCATCATCTCGTTTATCCCATTGATTAACAACTATTTAGTGAAAATCATTGTGGATGACGTCATCGGCGCCGGTCTGAACAACATTTTGCTGCCGATTTTGGCGGTGCTGTTCAGCATTACAGTTCTCCGTGTCGCCACCTGGTACTACATCCGTTATCAACTGGAATATGTGGGTCAAAAAATTATGATGCACATCCGGACGGAGGGATACCGGAAAATCCTTTCTTTGGATTTTGACTTTTTCGACAAGACCCGCAGCGGCGATTTGATTACCCGCATGACAGCCGACCTAGACATGATCCGCCACTTTTTTTCCTACATCATTTATACGTTTGCGGAGCAAGGCGTGATTTTCCTGGGTGCACTCATCTTTATGAGTACAGCTGGCGGCGCGAGCTTTTGGGTATTAATGCTGGTAGTTTTTCCCATTTTTGCTTACATGGCAGTCAAGTTGGCATTTGGTGTCAAAAAACGGTTTATGCGTGTGCGTGAGATGCGTGCCCGTCTCAATACCGTGGCGCAGGAAAACATTGAAGCAAACCGTGTTGTCAAAGCATTTGTCCGTGAGGACTATGAAATGGAGAAAATGGATCAAGCCAGCGAAGATTTCCGCCAAGCACATTTTGCGGTCAACCGCTTACAACGGCGCTACATGCCCTACCTTTCCAACATGCAAACACTGTTTACCATCTATAATATTGTTGTATGCGGCATTTTGGTGATTCACGGACAAATGACGCTCGGCGATCTGGTCATGTTTAACGGTATGATTTGGATGATAACGGGTCCTCTGTCCCAAAGCGGCTCGCTGCTCAACGACACTGCCAACTGCTATGCCTCTGCGGACAAAATTCAGGAACTGCTGAATACCGACCCCGATATTCAACAGCCGCATCGTGCGGTGAAAGAGCGTATTCAGGGAAATTTTGATTTTATCAACGTGAGTTTTGGATATGAAGAAGATGGCGCGGTGAAAAACATCAATTTCTCTGTCAAAAAAGGTGAGAAAATTGCTCTAGTTGGACCGACAGGCTCCGGAAAATCTACTATAATCAATCTCATGAGCCGCTTTTATGATGTGAATCATGGGGTCATTCTCGTGGATGGTGACGACATTAAAAATATTGATCTGAATGTGCTGCGCGGCAGTATTGCTGTAGCGCAGCAGGACGTTTTTTTGTTCTCTGAAACCATTGCGGCAAATATCGCCTATGGGAAAACGGACGCTACCATGGAGGATATTATCGAGGCTGCAAAGGCCGCAAAGGCACATGATTTTATTCAGGAGCTGCCCGACGGATACGACACCATCGTCGGAGAACGTGGTATGGGGCTGTCCGGCGGACAAAAGCAACGTCTGACATTGGCACGTGCACTGCTGAAAAAGCCATCTGTTCTGGTTCTGGACGATACCACCAGCGCGCTGGACGCCAAAACGGAAAAATATATTCAGGGTAGTTTGAATACCTATTTTGGTGATAAAACGGTTTTTATTATCTCCCAGCGAATTGCTTCCGTCAAAGACTGCGACCAGATTATTGTACTGGATCGGGGACGTGTTGTGGAACATGGGAAGCACGAAGAATTGCTGCAAAATCATGGCTATTACTCCGATGTGTTCCATCATCAATACGGAGATTTTCAATCCAGAAAAGTGTTAGGGGGGTGCTGAATCATGCCGAAAGTCAATACTTATTCACAGGACGAAGATTTAAAAGTGTCCTTGAACAAATCACAACTGCATACGGCGAAAAAGTATTTGCTTAAATACAAAAAAGAATTTCTCCTTACGCTGATAATATTGCTTGTTTCCACCGTTGCCAACATGTCTCTGCCCTATATTGTGCAAATTGCGCTGGATGACATGATTCCAAACGCTAACATCCGCGGACTGCTCTTGTTGGGCGGTATTTGCTTGGTCATTATGATAATCTCCATCTTTGCCATGCGTTTTCGCATGAAATACATGAACTATGTCGGGCATAGCGTCATTTATGACCTGCGCAAGGATTTGTTTGCGCACCTGCAAAAACTTCCGTTTACCTATTTTGACTCCCGCCCGCACGGCAAAATCCTGGTACGTGTGGTCAATTATGTCAATTCATTGGCAGACATGTTTTCCAACGGGATTGTCAACGCGATTATGGAGATGGTTTCCTTAATTGTCATTGTCTGCTTCATGTTTGCTATTGATGCGCGGCTGGCTGCAATTTCTTTGATTGGCTTTCCGTTGTTGGTGTTCTTTATTGTAAAACTCCGTTCTATCCACCGCAAGGCGTGGCAGTCCTACAGTGACAAAAACTCCAATTTAAATGCCTATTTAGCAGAAAGTATCAACGGCGTCCGCATTACGCAGGCGTTTGTCCGTGAACGAAAAAACAGCCGTATTTTTTCCCGTATCAGCGGCGACACCATGCGCGCTTGGATGCGTGCAAAATGTATTGAATTTTTGATTTGGCCCACTTCCACGGTTATCTCGGAACTTAGCGTCTGTGTGATTTATTTTATTGGTGCTTCCATGGTCGCAAAAGCACAGCTCAGCGTCGGCGTTATCGTCGCTATTATCAGCTATATTTGGCGTTTTTGGACGCCCATTAACAACATGAGCAACATTTACAACAGCGTTATCACCAACGCAGCCTATCTGGAGCGAATTTTGGAGACGATGGAAGAGGACGTGGAAATCGAAGATAAACCGGGTGCAACAGAAATGCCAGATGTGAAAGGGCGCGTGGAATTCAAACATGTGACCTTTGGTTACGATGAACATTGCCACATCTTGGAGGACCTGAACTTTACGGTAGAACCGGGGCAAACCATTGCTCTGGTTGGTCACACAGGCGCCGGGAAAACAACGGTTGTCAACCTGCTGAGCCGCTATTATAATCTGGAAAGCGGAGAAATTTTAATTGACGGCGTAAACATCGCAGACGTTACCATCAAATCCCTGCGGGAACAATTCGGCTATATGTTGCAGGACAGCTTTATGTTCACCGGCACCATCATGGAAAACATCCGCTATGGACGTTTGGATGCGACAGATGAAGAAGTGATGGAAGCTGCAAAAGTGGTGAACGCACATGAATTTATTACTAAACTGCCCGAAGGGTATAACACCTATGTCAGCGAACGCGGCGGCACCCTATCCGCAGGACAGCAGCAGCTGATTTCCTTGGCGCGTGCTATGCTCAAAGATCCGCATATTCTGATTTTGGACGAAGCGACTTCCAGCATTGACACGGAAACAGAAATCAAGCTCATTGACGGTATCAACCGTCTTTTGGAGGGGCGTACATCTTTTGTCATTGCACACCGCCTGTCCACTATCAAAGCTGCTGACCGCATTATGGTAATTGGCAATCAAAACATCATTGAGCAAGGGACGCATGATGAACTTATCGCCTTGCAGGGTGAATATTATAAACTCTATTTAGCACAGACCTCTCTTTGAGAAAAAAATCGAATGCCCCTCATGCATTAAAGACATACCTGCATGAGGGGCATTCCCATATTTACTTGTCAAACCGGTGAATTAACTCCAATTTTTCCTGCCGGGTCAATCTTTTGATGGCATATTCCCGGCGCAGCGCCAACGGCTTACTTTCCAAACACTCAAAATAAACCAGCTTCACAGGGCGTCTGTTCTTGGTATATTTTGCACCTTTGCCTGCATTGTGGACTGCTACGCGTTCTTCCAGATGCGTTGTCCAACCGGTATATAAGGTGTCGTCAGCACAGCGCAGAATATACACATAATGGTGTTCACCGCCTAATTTCAAAACAAATTTCTCCTTTTTGTCCCCTAGTCGTGACAGTAATTCGGTACAGTACATTTCCCCAGTTCTTTTGCAGATTTTTATCCTCGACGTCGATTGTTTCCACCGACATCTCCGGCTTTGCGCCGCTGATTTGCAGCGTAGACGAACCGATTTTGACTCCCGTTTCCTGGATTTCAGGCTTCTCTTGTGTCATGAAATGGAACTCCAACACCTGCTCTTGCTGTAAATCATATTGATCACAGATTTGAACCCGCGATTGATTGCAGTCCAATAGAAGCGTCCTATTCCACGAGCAGATTCCCGCTTCTGCGCCATAAGCGCTGCCCAATTCCATAGACAACCGGCTGATTCCCTGCTCTGTTTGGTACACTACCTGCTGTGCACCAAATTCCTCGCCGGGCAACTGCTCTGCCCCGCCAATCTGCGGCACATTATGATATCCGCTGCGCATGGTCCAAATCTCGTAACGCTGCGGCGAAAATGTTTTCGCCGTATACCGTTCCACACCAATATCAATGATGACAGGCTTTCCGTCTTCGAACAGAATAAAACTGCCAATGTCATTATGATTGTGGCTTTCTCCGTTGTGACCGCCTTTTGCAATCAATGTATATCCAAAATCTCTTTGTGATGTCTCCCGCGCTATCATAATTTGCGCGTCTGACCACCAAACTTTTTCCTGGCACAGCGGTTCTTCATTATATTGTTTCATTTCATCATAACACAAAATTTCCGAAAAAACGCGCCCCATTGAATACCAGCTTGCATAGTGCACAGGAGTGCCCCACAATTTCTTTAAAGCCGCACCTTCTGCCATCATCACCGGATCCTGCATGGTCTTTCCGTAGCGGAATATGCGCGCCGACTCCGGCACGCTGATAAGCGGCGAATCCGCAAAATTCATATAATATTTGTCACAAATGCGGGCATTGCAAATAAACTGTCCCATGCGTTTCAGCTTTTCGCCTTTCAACTTTACTTGGTTCCTAGTCGCATCGGAAATAATCTCCAATGCATCCATCAAGGAGCCAGCTGCACGGTACCAATAACCCGGTCCCTCTACGCAAGCGCCATCCTCGCCATATGAATTCACAAAAATATCCAGTGTTTCTATTGCTTTGTTCACGGCAGCCGCGCGATATTGGTCATTTTCACATGCCAGTGTAAACGTCCACAAAACGCTGCTGGTACACCAGGGCGCCCAGTTATTGACTTGACCGCCCATGAAGCCCATCCACCAAAATTCCGTCTCCGTCAGATACGGATCAAATACACGGCGTTTTAGCTCTCCCTGTATGCGCTTTGCAATCTGCGGGGACACCGCGTCTAGCTGATTCCGAAGCAAATAATAGGAAAATGCAATCAACTGCGCCGTTTCCAGGCTAAACAAATCCAATATCGCATCATTTAAGCTGTCCGGCAAGCAGTCGGCCGTTTTGCAGCTAACATATAAATGCGCGCTGATTGCCCAGGTTGATTCTTCGCAGATGGACCAGATACCATTGATGATGTCGTCCATAAAACGCCCTTTATTTTCCACACATTCCGCCATAACGAGTGAGCCAAGCGCCATGCGTTTTTCAAAGGATAAATCTTCACAGCAGGTACGATCGCCACTGCGCTGGTACTCTAATAGATAGGTTGCTGGAAGCCCTTTCCATTCAAAATTTAAATATTTTTCCCCTTTTTCCAGTAAGTGGTCGCGCAGCTCCGGCGCCAATCCTTCCCAAAATGACCGTTCCTCCGCCTTTGGATAAGGGTGGTATTCCCGCGCAGGAATCATATTCTCCCGCACCCATGCATTTGGAAACAATTTTCTAAGTTCATACATCTTGTTTATCCTCCATTTCCGGCTGCTGTATATCTCGCAGCCGCAATAATATCTTTCTTGTTCGTACACCAACCAACTTGTCTATACTGCTGCCCACCTTGCTCAAATTTGTTTGGGCCTCTTGCAGCACGGCGTCAAATTTTTCAAATTCCTTTTTCACAGCCGAAAGCGTATCCCATACTTCGCTTGTTCGTTTTTCCAACGCCAGCGTCCGAAATCCCATTTGCAGACTACTCAACAGCGCGCACAGCGTCGATGGACCCGTTATAACCACCTTATATTGTTGCTGCATCTGTGCCAACAAATTACTGCGCCGAGCAATTTCCGCATATAGTCCCTCGGTTGGCAAAAACATGACGCCGAAATCCGTTGTCTCCGGTGGACTGATATATTTTTCAAAAATATCCTTTGCATATTGACGGATAGCGTTTTCCAACAGCTTTCCGCATTCTGCCGCCCGGTTTGCGTCTTCTTCTTGGGCGGCGTGCAAATAGGTTTCATAGTAATCCAGCGGAAACTTGGAGTCAATCGGCAGGTACACTGCGTTTTCTTCTTTTCCCGGCAGCCGAATTGCAAATTCCACCCGCTTGTTGCTGCCGCGCACCGTTTCCACATTCTCTTCATATTGTCCCGGTGCCATCACTTCTTCCAAAATATTTTTCAGCTGCAGTTCGCCCAAAATACCGCGTGTTTTTACGTTAGACAGCACTTTTTTCAAATCTCCGACGTCCTGTGCCAAATGTTTCATTTCACCCAG